>JAFQAF010000185.1 GCA_017400025.1 Oscillospiraceae bacterium | reverse complement strand
GTTCTGCCTTTATGGATTTGAGGGAACGGTTGATCTCCTTGCCGTCAATGTTTGTGATTGCGCCCATAAGATGCGGCAGGGATTTGAACTGGTTAACCATACCGCCACCTTTGAAGTCGATGATTACAAAACCCACTTCATAAGGGTGATACAGTGTAGCCATTGAGAGAATATATGTCTGCAAGATTTCAGATTTACCTGAACCTGTAGTACCTGCAACAAGACCATGCGGACCGTGGAATTTATCGTGAAGGTCAAGATTTATCACAGATGATTTTGTAACACCAAGCGGTGCAGCCATTGATTTGTAAACCTGTGACTGTGCCCATCTTGTACCCAGATCAATATCATCAACTGAAATTATATTGAGGAGTTCGAAAAGGGAAATGTTTTTTGTAAGAGTACCTTCCAGGGATATTTCTTCCGTATAAACCGGTGCAAGAATACGCACCAGTTCTTCCACTTTTTCATCTTCAATATTTGTGTATGTGAACTCTGTTGAGTTATTTCTGTCTGCTGTATCAATAAGTGTGGCTTTCTTTTCATTTTCAATGGAAATGATATACGAACAGCCCTGATGAACATCAGCTATCTGATCCCCGAAGAACACAAATGTAACATTGAGATCCTTGGCTTTTTCAACAAATCTTGATATAGGATGGTTTTTGAAGCCGTACTCATCAAAGAAGAACAGTACCAGATGAGTGTTTTTCTGTTTGGAGTTTTCGCGTTGTGTCAGTTCCTTGTACAGAAATTCATAGATTGCATTTTTACTTTCATCATCGCATACCATCATTCTGCCCTGTAATGCATCATTGTAAATTTGCGGAAGCATTCTGACCCATAAAATTTTGTCCTTATTGTGTTTTTCAGCAATGAATGCCATTTTAACATCTGAATAATATTGTCTTATCATAATATCCATGACAATATTTTTCATGATTTCAAATCTGTTTCTGGTGTGACCAACCACACCTATAGCATTTGCATCCCTGAAATTGCATACAATAGGAGATTCTTTTATATATTTATAATCTTCATAAATCTGCTGAGGTATGAGCTGGAGCTCATCTTCAATTTCCAGTTTTTCCTGTTTTTTGTAATTGATTTTTCTTCTGGCTTCCACAGCACCAGTGCCAAGATATACTTCAAGAAAATCTTCGTCTTCAGGTTTTCTGTCAAACAGTTCTGAAGTGAAAAGTTCCAGTCTTTCCCGGGATTTTTCAACAGAAACATATACATCGTTGAGATTTTCTTTCTCTTCTGAACGATATTTTTCTATCTCTTCTTTCTTGTTGTCGATATATCTGTTGTATGTAGTTACACGTTTTTCAGAGTTTTCTTTATACTCTTTATTACCTTCGCGCATACCAAGTATTGTGGTAAGGATTGCCATACTGCCAGAAATAGCAGACATCCGTATCATTCTGCCACCCATGGATGCCATTATACCTGCTGTAATCAGCATGCCCATAGATGGGAGAAGGCGCATAAGAAGATTGTTTTTGGGTTTCTGAGGCTTTGTAGGCGGATCAAGGATTTCTATATCTTCTTCGTTTATAACTGTTTTTATCCTTGTACTGCGATTGAATTTAGGATATGTATTCATATCCGGCATATCTGTATAATTCAACCCGTTTACAACCAGGCCATCTCTGTTTTCTGTGTAAAGAACATTGTCTTTATAGTAAAAAAAGAAGTCTGCAAGTGAAAAGAAATCCGAATTTTTTATTTCACTGCCGCTTTCAACGCGTGAGCCGTTGTGGTACACACCATACTGTGCTCTTTTTATATTCAGCCGCAGTGAACTGCCTTTTTTTGTAAAAAGGAGCGCGTCATCCCTTACATAATCACTTCTGAGGATAATGTTGTTTCCGCTGTCTGAACCTATAGAAAACTTGTTTATTCCGGACAGATCAATCTGTTTGTCATATTTCCTGTTTTCACTGCCGAAGTCAATAAGGAATTCCACGGCAAACACTTCGTTGTCTGTATCCTGGTATCTTACATGAAATATTTCTCCGTGTGTAAGATTTTTTGTGGCCAGCTTGCGTATGTCGCCTACTGTTATGTAAAGGTTGTCTGCACAGTACACAGACCATGAGGACTGATTCTTTACAAAATCCAGCTCCACCGGTTCAAAAAACATTTCCTTATGGAGACGGAAATCGCAATCAAGGCCTGTACCTACCTTCACTCTGGTTTTGTCTGCAGTTATTTCAATTTCCTTATAGATATTTCTGTTGTAAATAATTAATTTATATCTGTTGTCCATTTTGAATTCCTCTATTCTGTAAACAGTATAACTGTGCCATTATGTATGCCGAATTCGGCCAGTGTTTTTTCGCCTTTAAGGAGGGCTATGGGGTTCTCGGCTTTAAGATAACTGTTTTTAACATTTTCAGTATCAATCTCCAGCTTGTATGCTGTATTCATGGCATTTACAAATTCATTGGCTGTTATATCCAGAGGTATGTCCAGGTCAGTTGTAAAACCTTTTTTTATTATTCTGAATTCAACTATAGCTCTGTCTCTGTTCATATTGTTTTCTCCCATTTACATTATAAGCAGTGCCAGCCTCTGCATATCTCTTTCCTTTGCCAGCTCTGCAGAAGGCATTTTGTCGCAGTTGTATATTGTTTTTACATAGTCTGTGACTGAAAATCTGAGTTTAAACTCCGGAGAAAGAAGGGCATTTGAAGCTTCTTTATCAAAACGGTTGCATATAAACATATACTTTTCGGAGTTTATGCCGTTTATGTTGGATACCACCACATTTGTTGAATACACTGAAGATTCATCCTGTGTAGTTACAATAAGCACCTTATCTGCAGAGCTTATAAGCATGGCCTTGTCATTGTCAAAGCATACGTCTGCGTCCACAACAATGTAGTCGTATTCTTTTGATTTTTTGGCTGACACAGCTATTTTTTCATACACATCATAGTTAATGCCAAGTGACATAAGGGATGCTTTGAACGGCGGTATGTAAGCAAAATCTTCTGTTCTGATGATATGCTTTATTTCGCTATAAATATTTTTACCCGGGGCAGTCAGTTTTCCGTAAACATCAGATGACGGAATCGGGCTGGGGTTTGCCAGCATCCTCTGGAATGTGTGCAGTCTGTCTGCACTTATATACAGCACTTTTTTATAGCTTTTTGTAAGGGCTGCAGCTATACCTCTGGCTATTGTTGATTTGCCGCTGCCGCCGGATGCAGAATAGACCAGTATTATTTCTGAATCCTTCTGTACAGTTCCGTTTATTTCAGAAAGTGCCTTACTGTTGCCAACAATTTCATTTATTATATTTTTCTTGTCAGTATATTTATTGAGATAATTTACCTTCAGTTCTGCAGTGTCGTCTTCCTGGCTTTCTGTCATTACAAAAATATCTGATATATCATGCATCTGCAGAGTGCTGAAATACAGTTCATCGCTGACAACGAGAATATCAGCCTTCTGTGGTGATGCAAAAAGTTCTTCAAAGTAATCTCTGTCTGTAATGATTTCCAGGTCAATTTTTTCAAAAAACTCTTCGATAAAAATTAACTGAAGTCTGCTGATATATTCCACCTCAGGGTCAGCAAGTATAATCCTTGGTTTTGCCATTTTCTTCTCCTTACTCTGCAGTTACTTTGAATTTGCTGTTTGCCAGTGCCAGTATGTCACCGTTTTTCAGTGGCTGCATCTCATTTGGCATCAGACGCTTTTTGTTAATGTAAGTGCCGTTTGTACTGCCCAGGTCCTGCACGTACAGGCTGTTGCCTTTTCTGATAAGACAGCAATGCTTGCGGCTGATACCTGCATTGTATCTGATTACGCCATCAACAAGACCTTCCTTTTTACCCAGCAGGAATTCATCCTTCGTAACAGCCAGTTCAAATTTTTCAGGAGCATCAAGTGCAACAAGTTTTACCTTCTTCTTTGCAACAGGTGCCTCGCCTGTGGACAGGCCTGTTTTATTTGTTTTTATGAATTTATACAGTTCTTCCAGTGAAACCGTACCATTTGACAGGTATGAAGCAAGTTTCTGTGCTTTTGGAGACTGCATATTTACAGAATTGTCTATTATTTTTCGCAGGTTGCCTCTGAGTTCTGATTCAAAGGAAGATTCGTCATCAAAAATCTTCTGTGATACCGGAATATATATAAGGCGCACTCTGAAGGTGTTTAAGTCCACATATACATTGTCAAAGGATATATCTATATTCTCGCAGGACAGAAAGCCATTACTGTTTACATCAATAACTGCTGCCAGAATATTTTCTGCTATGCGGAAGAATGTTTCTGTGTCCAGGCCGTTCATAATTGATGCAAAGGTTTTATATCCCTGTGTAAGGTAGTACAGCTGGATTTTTCCATTGTACATAACTTTCATACAAGGTATAAGGCTGCCATCTTTCTGGCTCTGGAGCACT
>JAFQAF010000184.1 GCA_017400025.1 Oscillospiraceae bacterium | reverse complement strand
TGTCAGGAATGTTTTTCACCTTTGCAAGGTCAATTTTTGCTTTGTAGTCACCGTAAAGGCTGATTTCTTTCCTTGAAAGCCCCAGCTTTGCGGCTACTTCTTCTATCGGCAGCATCTCTGCTGCCTGTGCAATTTCGATATCGCTTCTCATATCCGTTCTCCTTTTATGGTGTTTTGCTGTATACTGTTTCATCTCGCAAAACAGTGTACTCTATTTCAATTTCATTTATCCGGTTTTTATCACAGCTCAGAGGGTTGCCGCTTAAAATCACAAAGCTGGCATCCTTGCCGGGCTCTATAGTGCCTTTGGTTTTTTCTTCCCCGTACTGATAGGCCGCATTTATGGTTACTGATTTCAATGCATCATAAACAGAAACTGCTTCTGACTGGTCCAGCAAAACGCCGCCTTTTGTCTTTCGGTTTACTGCACACCAGACTGAATGAAGCATATCCGGAGGCAGAACAGGGCTGTCCTGATGAAAGGTAGTGACAACACCCTTTTTCACAGCGCTGTTTACAGGGCATATTGTTTCTGCCCTCTGCCCGAAATTTGCCAGATGAATATCGCCCCATTGCCAGATGTGAGCTGCAAAAAATGAAGCTATGATTCCAAGCCTGTCCAACCGTTCCATCTGGGAAGGCTGTGCAAGCTGCCCGTGGACAAGCACAGGGCGGAAATTTTCCTTTGTATCAAGCAGGCTGTCCGCTTTTTCATAGCTGTCAATAAACTGCTGTGCCGCAGCATCTCCGTTACGGTGGCATAACAGCTGCTGTTTTTCGTTGACAGATTTTATCACATAGTCAAGAACCTGCCCGTCACTGTAAACGGGGTAGCCTCTGTAGTCGCCGCTGTCTTTATAAGGGGTTTTCATCCATGCAGTCCTGCCCTGGGGAGAACCGTCAAGAAACAGCTTATAGCCGCCTATTTTAAGGTTGTTGACATAGGCTTTATTGTAATTCATATTACCGGCCAGCAGCTGTGGTGCTTTTGCAATGTCAATATAGCACACAACATCTGCCTTCAGTCTTCCGTCATCAGACAGCTTTTTCAGCAAACTCCATTCCTTGATGCCGGTAAAGCCATCCTGAACAGTGGTGATGCCGTATCTGAAATATTCTTTCTGCGCAGCATCAAAATATCTGCACATATCCTCATAACCCGGCTGTTTTACCACTTTTGTGTTGTCTGTAAAAGCTGTTTCCTCCAGAAAGCCGTCGGGGCTGCCGTCAGGATATCTGCCTATCCTGCCGCCCTGGGGGTCAGGTGTTGATTCATCCAGCCCCATAAGCTGCAGCCGTTTTGAGTTGCATACGCCCATATGCCCGCTTGAGTGGGAGATAATTACAGGGTATTCCGTGGTTATTCTGTCCAGGTCCCTGCGTGAAGGATGAGCTTTGTCTGCAAAGAAATTGTTGTCATACCCAAAGCCTACAACAAACTCGTCCTTAGGGGGAAACTCCCTTGATGAAAGGTAGTTTTTCATAATACTGATGATTTCCTCCACACTTGTGGCGTGGGACAGATCAGCAATGGCGAAGGTATTGGCAACTGTGGTAATATGGCTGTGCCCGTCAATAAATGCGGGCAGCATGGTTTTTCCCTGCAGGTCAAACAGCCTGTCAGCAAGCAGAATCAGAGATTCTGTTCTGCCTACTGCAGCTATTTTTCCGTCCTCACACAGAACTGCCTGTGGCCGGATATCTCCGGCCATAGTAATTATATTTCCGTTGTAATATAAAGTTTTCATTCCGGGTTTCCTTTCTTTTACTGAAGCACTGTATGCAGTTTAACAGTAAAGTATGGCCGTATTATGAAATTTCTATACAGGCAGAATATTGTGAATGGTATTTAAAGGTCAAACAGCAGGTCTGTGTATGTTGGCATAGGCCATTTGTCCTTTGGTATAAGAGCTTCCAGCTTGTCAACTTTTATTCTCAGTGCAGATAACTTGTCTCTGTGTATTTTATAGATAGTTTCGGCTTTTTCTTCCATATTTGCTATCTTCATTGCAGAATTGCGTGCAAAGTGCATTTCATCACACAGGTCACTGACTTCATCTGTCAGCTGTGCAATTTCTCTCTGGAATTTAACTGCAATACTGCTTATTGTGCCTGCCTGCTGGCAGAAATAGTTGCCTTTTGCCAGCTGCTGGCAGTATTCTATTGCAGCCGGGAGAATTTCCTGGCGCACCATATCATTGGCAACTCTCAGCTCGATATTTACTTTCTGGATATACTGATTGAACAGTATTTCATATCTTGCATAGGCTTCTGCTTCGGAAAGAGCCTTTGATTTTTTGAGGAATGCAAGGTTCTCCGGTTTTATAAGTGCCGGAATGGCCTTTATTGTGCAGTCAAGGTTAGGCAGGCCTCTTCTTGCGGCTTCCTCCACCCATTCTTTTGTATAGCCGTTGCCGTTGAAAAGTATGCGTTTGTGTTCCTGGTATACACGGCCCACAATTTCATAGGCCTTTGCAACAGGATTTTCTGCAACTTCCAGTTCTCTTGCAAAATCACGGAAGCTGATTGTTACAAGGGCGTTGATTATTGTGTTTACAAAGCCCAGAGGCTGTGATGAGCCTACCATACGGAATTCAAACTTGTAGCCGGTAAAGGCAAACGGAGTTGTTCTGTTTCTGTCATTGTCATCCACAGTGAGCAGCGGCAGGGATTTTGAGCCCATAAGCAGCTGGCGCACTTCTTCTGTTTCTTCAATGCCGTGGCCTTCAGCAATGCTTTCCAGCACTTTTTCCAGCTTGGAGCCAAGATACATTGATATAATTGCCGGAGGTGCTTCTGCTGCACCAAGACGGAAATCGTTGCCAGCTGTAGCAGCTGAAAGTCTCAGCAGGTCAGCGTGTTCATCAACACCTTTGATGAAAGCTGCCAGAGTGAGCAGGAATTTGATGTTTTCTTCCGGTTTGTCACCCGGGTTGAGCAGGTTTTCACCTTCGCTTGTAACCAGTGAATAGTTGTTGTGTTTGCCGCTGCCGTTGATGCCTTTGAAAGGCTTTTCATACAGAAGGCATACCAGGCCGTGCTTCAGTGCAGTGCGCTGCATAATGTCCATAACTATCTGGTTGTGGTCGCAGGAAGTATTGGCATAGGTGTATACACAGGCAAGCTCAAACTGGCCCGGGGCGGCTTCGTTGTGCTCTGTTTTTGCAGGCACACCCAGTTCCCACAGCTGCTGGTCAATGTCACGCATAAATTCCCTTACACGCCGCTGTGTTCTGCCGTAGTAGTGTTCGCTCAGTTCCTGGCCTTTCGGGGCCATTGTGCCGAAAATTGTCCTGCCTGTAATTTTCAGGTCCAGACGTTTGTCAAAATATTCCTTGTCAACAAGGAAATATTCCTGTTCTGCACCCATAGTAGGTTTTACGGATTTCATTTCCTTAAAGCCCAGTGCGTGGAAACAGCGCAGGGCATGCTTGCTCAGGGACTGTGCTGTACGCAGAAGAGGTGCCTTCTGGTCCAGGGATTCGCCTGTGAATGATGCGAATACTGTAGGAATATAAAGTGTTGTACCTATAACAAAGCACGGACTGGTTGTATCCCAGATTGTATAGCCGCGGGCTTCAAAAGTTGAACGAAGACCGCCTGAAGGAAAACTGGATGCATCACTTTCACCTTTTGAAAGTAATTTGCCTGAAAAATTGACTATAGGGTTGCCTTCTTTGTCTATGCCGTCAAGAAAAGAATCGTGGCGGCCGCTGTTTGTGCCTGTAAGCGGGGAAAACCAGTGTACAAAATGGGTTGCGCCCTGTTCCATTGCCCAGGTTTTGATGGCATCGGCCACTTCGTCTGCAACGGATGAGTCCCATATCATGGCCTCATCCCTTACTTTGCAGAGGATTTCATATGCATGTGGGGAAAGGCGTTCTTTCATTTTTCGGTCGTCAAAAAGTTTTGCACCGAATATGCCCTGAAAATCTACCTTCATAAAATTGCCCTCCGTTTAAGTATATTTCAGTATATATGTATTATTGTATAATATGCTTTGCGGCAGTCTGCGGATATAATCCCGGCTCTGACTGCCTTTAAAAGACATTATCACCCGAGAGTTTGCCCCGGGTGATAATTTTTTGCCATTTAATTATTTTGTAAAGTAATCTACAGCACCTTTGAAGATAAGCTGTTTTTCTGTGTCCGGAACGTTTTTGTATGTGTATTTTGTTGTGCGTTCGCTGTGGCCCATCTTGCCGAATACACGGCCGTCCGGTGAAGTGATACCTTCAACTGCCAGCATGGAGTTGTTTGGACAGAAATCAATATCGCTTGTTGCGTTGCCCTCAAGGTCAACATACTGTGTGGCAATCTGACCGTTTGCAATCAGCTGCTGCAGCATTTCTTCTGTTGCGATAAATCGGCCTTCACCGTGGGAAATGGCAATAGTATTGATATCGCCTACATTGTGGTGCATAAGCCATGGGGATTTTACAGAAGCAACTCTGGTGCGTACCAGACGGGACTGGTGGCGGCCGATAGAGTTGAATGTGAGTGTAGGTGCCAGTGCAGATGGTGCTGTGATGTGGCCGAATGGTACAAGGCCCAGTTTGATAAGAGCTTGGAAGCCGTTGCAGATACCGCACATCAGACCGTCACGGTTGTGAAGCAGTTCTTCGATTTCATTTGCAACTTCAGGGTTTCTGAGCAGGGAAACGATGAATTTTGCAGAACCGTCCGGTTCGTCACCGCCGGAGAAGCCGCCTGGCAGAGCGATAATCTGGCTGGTTCTGATAGCCTGTGCCAGACGTTTGGCACTGTCCATAACATCTTGTGGGCGGTTGTTGCGGATAACCAGGATTTCAGCTTTTGCACCGTTTTCTTCAAATGCTCTGGCTGTATCGTATTCGCAGTTTGTGCCCGGGAATACAGGAATAAGAACCTTTGGCTGTGCCACTTTGATTGCTGGGCGGTACAGGTTTCTTTCTGTGTAGGAAATATTTTCGTATTTTACAGTTTTCTGTGTTGCAGCTTTTGTAGGATAGATGCCTTCCAGTGTGCCGTTGTATGCTTTTTCCAGTTTGTCCAGCTTCAGCACTCTGCGCCATACTTTGATTTTGTATTCATCAATAGTAACACCAACTTTTTTGCCCAGGCGGATTGGTTTTTCTGTTTCAAGGATAAAGCCACCGTAGCATTTGCCGAACAGTTCTTCTGCTGTAACAGCAGCATCCACTTTAACACCGATTCTGTTGCCGAATGCCATTTTTGCCAGACCTTCAGCCACACCGCCAAAGCCTGTTGCCCATGCGGATACAACTTTTTTGTCTCTGATAAGCTTTGTAACCTTGTTGAACAGGTTTACAAGGCTTTCTGCTTTGTACAGGCCGTTTTCATCCTTTTCAGGAGCAGCAAAGTACAGGTAATGGCCTGCTGCCTTGAATTCAGGTGAGATGATGTTTTCTGCATCTGCCACGCCTGCTGCAAAGGAGATAAGTGTAGGAGGAACATCGATATTTTCAAATGAGCCGGACATGGAGTCCTTGCCGCCGATAGAGCCGATGCCCAGGGCCAGCTGTGCTTCCAGTGCACCGAGAAGTGCCGCAAAAGGTTTGCCCCAGCGGGTTTTTTCTTTGCCCAGTCTTTCAAAGTATTCCTGGAAGGAGTACCACATATTTTTCAGATCGCCGCCGGCAGCAATCATTTTTGCTGTGGAGGAAACTACTGCGTAATATGCAGAATAGTATGGTGACTGTGAAGCCAGGTATGGGTCAAAGCCCCATGCCATAAGGGAAGCAGTGGATGTTTCTTTGCCCAGTGCAGGAATCTTGGCACTCATAGCCTGTGCAGGTGTTGACTGATATCTGCCGCCGTATGGCATAAGAACTGTTGCTGCGCCGATTGTAGCGTCAAAACGTTCCACAAGACCGCGCTGTGAAGCAACGTTCAGGTCAGCCATAAGTGCTGTCCAGTCTTTTTCTATATCTGTAACTTTTACTTCTTCTGTAAGTGTGTCAGCTGTAACTGCTGCCTGTGCAAATTTAACAGCACCTGCAGAGTTGAGGAATTCTCTGGAAAGATCAACAATTTTTTCGCCTTCAAAGAACATTTCCAGTCTGCCTGTATCTGTAACTGTTGCTACACGCACAGCAGACAGGTTTTCCATTTCAGCCTTTTTAATAAATTTGGCTGCATTTGCCCGGGAAACAACAACTGCCATTCTTTCCTGGGATTCACTGATTGCCAGTTCTGTAGCTGTAAGGCCTTCGTATTTTTTAGGAACAACATCAAGGTTGATTGACAGGCTGTCTGCCAGTTCACCGATAGCAACGGATACACCGCCTGCACCAAAGTCGTTGCAGCGTTTTATCATGCGTGTAACTTCAGGGTCACGGAACAGACGCTGGATTTTTCTTTCTTCCGGAGCGTTGCCTTTCTGTACTTCAGCGCCGCATTCTTCAAGGGAAGAAACGGAGTGTGCTTTGGAAGAACCTGTAGCACCGCCGCAGCCGTCACGGCCTGTGGCACCGCCCAGCAGGATAACAACATCGCCTTCTGCAGGTGTTTTTCTCACTACGTTTTTAGCAGGAGCTGCACCCATAACTGCGCCTACTTCCATACGTTTTGCAACGTAGCCTGGGTGGTAAACTTCTGCCACGTGGCCTGTTGCAAGACCTATCTGGTTGCCGTAGGAGGAATAGCCTGCTGCAGCTGTCTGGCAGATTTTGCTCTGTGGCAGTTTGCCTTCCAGTGTTTCTGAAAGAGGTGCAAGAGGGTTGCCGGCACCTGTCAGTCTCATAGCCTGGTATACATAGCTGCGGCCTGACAGAGGGTCACGGATAGCACCGCCCAGACATGTGGCTGCACCGCCGAACGGTTCGATTTCTGTAGGATGGTTGTGTGTTTCGTTTTTGAACATCATCAGCCATTTTTCGCTGGAACCGTCTTCCATTTTTACGTTGATTTTTACGCTGCAGGCATTGATTTCTTCACTTTCGTCAAGGTTTTTCAGTTTGCCTGTACGTTTGAGGTATTTTGCACCTACTGTTGCAAGGTCCATCAGGGTAAGAGGTCTGTTTTTGTTTGGATACAGTTCTTCTTTGATAGCCAGGTATTTTTCATAGGAAGCTTTTACAGCTTCGTGTTCGATAGTTACTTCGTCAAGAATTGTGTTGAATGTTGTATGGCGGCAGTGGTCTGACCAGTATGTATCAATCATGCGCAGTTCTGTGAGAGTAGGATTGCGTTTTTCCTGGTTTTTGAAATAATCCTGACAGAATGCAAGGTCATCTGCGTCCATTGCAAGGCCGTATTCTTTTATAAAGCCTGCAAATTCTTCGGCTTTCATATCCATAAAGCCTTCGATTACAGGTGTCTTTTCAGGCAGAGGATAAACTGTTTCCAGTGTTTTTGGTTTATCCAGTGAAGCAAGACGGGATTCAACAGGGTTGATGATATGTTTCTGGATTGCATCCAGTTCTTCTTTTGTAACGTGACCGAAAAGCTTGATTACACGGGCAAATTTAACTGTAGGTCTGTTGCCGCCTGTAACAAACTGTACACACTGCTGTGCAGAGTCTGCACGCTGGTCAAACTGGCCCGGCAGAAGCTCTGTTGCAAATGTGTTTTCTGTGATTTTGATGGAGTATGCCACATCGTCTACCTGTGGTTCGGAGAAGATGGAAGCAACTGCTGTTTCAAATGTTTCTTTGTCTACACCTTCAATATCATAGCGGTTGTAGATTTTTACTTTTCTCAGACCTTTGATACCCAGTGAGGATTTAAGGTCGTTGAACATTGAGCGGTCTTCACCTGCAAATTCTTCTTTTTTGGAAACGTAAACTCTGTATACCATTATCTTTTGCCTCCTATATCATGGCGGTAGAAGCTCTTTTCAAAGCTTACCTTGTCAATGTTGGAATATACGTTGTTCTGTGCATCGGCAATATCCTTGCCTTTTGCCACAAAGCCCAGTACGCGGCCGCCGTTGGACAGATATTTGCCTTCTGCCATTTTTGTGCCGGAATGGAAAACATAATAGAAAGCATCGTTCTGGCCTTTTTCGTCAAGACCGATGATTTCTTTGCCTTTTTCATAAGCTTCAGGATAGCCGCCGGAACACATCATAACAATGATTGCTGCACCGTCTTCGTTTACAACTTCAATTTCAGAAAGTCTTTCATCGATAACAGCATTTACAATTTCCAGCAGGTCTGTTTTCAGCAGGGAAAGGCATACCTGTGCTTCAGGGTCGCCGAAGCGGCAGTTGTATTCTATAACCTTAGGGCCTTTTTCTGTAATCATAAGACCGTAGTAAAGAACACCCTTGAATGTTCTGCCTTCGGCATTCATTGCTTCGATAGTAGGGATAAGAATTGTTTCGTAAGCAATTTTTTCCACTTCTTCTGTGTAGAACGGGTTTGGAGCGATAACACCCATACCGCCTGTGTTCAGACCTTCGTCATTGTCAAAGGCACGTTTGTGGTCTTTGGAAGAAATCATAGGGCGTACACAGTGACCGTCTGTAAAAGCCAGAACGGATACTTCAGGGCCTGTAAGAAATTCTTCAATAACAATTTCCTTGCCGGATTCGCCGAATTTGCCGCCGTCCAGCATTTCAATGATAGCTTCTTTTGCTTCTTCAAAATCCTGTGCGATGATAACGCCTTTGCCCAGGGCAAGACCGGAAGCCTTGATTACTGTAGGGTAAGAATCCTGTGCCTTTACATATTCTATTGCTGCTGCAGAATCTGTGAATTTTTCATAGGCTGCAGTAGGGATATTGTATTTTTTCATCAGGTCTTTTGAAAAAGCCTTGCTGCCTTCAATGATTGCAGCAGCTTTGTTAGGACCAAATGTGCGGATGCCTGCTGCCTGCAGTGCATCAACCATGCCCAGAACCAGCGGTTCGTCCTGTGAAACAAGGGCAAGGTCTATTTTTTCTTCTGTGGCAAATTTTACAATGCCGTCAAGGTCATTTATTCTGATGTCAACACAGGTTGCAAGATTTGCAATGCCTGCATTGCCCGGTGCGCAGAACAGCTGTCTGCCTTCACCTGCAAGGCTTTTCAGTATTGCATGTTCACGGCCGCCGCCGCCAACTACTAAAATTTTCATGTTTTTCTCCTTATGAAACTGTTGTTTTTGCAAGGGGATTTATGCCGGGACGATGAGGCCACCGCCCCTGCAATATTTTATAGGTATTAATGGTGGAACAGACGGATGCCTGTGAATGCCATTGTGATGCCGTGTTTGTTGCATGTTTCAATAACATTGTCATCACGAACAGAGCCGCCCGGCTGTGCAATGTATTTAACGCCTGTTTTGTGTGCGCGTTCAATATTGTCACCGAATGGGAAGAATGCATCAGAGCCAAGGGCAACGCCTGTCAGCTGTTTAAGCCATTCTTTCTGTTCTGCTCTTGTGAAAACTTCAGGTTTTGTTTTGAATTTTGTCTGCCATACGCCTTCTGCCAGTACGTCTTCGTATTCATCAGACATATAAACGTCAATGGCGTTGTCGCGGTCTGCACGGGAAAGGCCGTCCACAAATTCAAGACCCAGCACTTTTTCGTGCTGACGCAGCCACCAGTTGTCTGCTTTCTGGCCTGCAAGACGTGTGCAGTGAATACGGGACTGCTGGCCTGCGCCGATACCGATAGCCTGACCGTCTTTTACGTAGCATACAGAGTTGGACTGTGTGTATTTCAGTGTAATCATGGCAATAGCCAGGTCAATTTTTGCACTTTCCGGCAGGTCCTTTGTTTCTGTTACAATGTTTTCAAAGGAGTTTTTGTCGATAACCAGTTCGTTTCTGCCCTGTTCAAATGTGATGCCGAAAACATCTTTTGTTTCGATTGGTGCAGGTACATAGTTTTCATCAATCTGAATAACGTTGTAGCCGCCTTTTTTCTTTTTCTTCAGGATTTCCAGGGCTTCTTCTGTGTAGCCCGGTGCAATAACGCCGTCAGAAACTTCTCTTGCAATCATTTTTGCTGTGGCAGCATCACAAACGTCAGACAGGGAAATAAAGTCGCCGAAGGAGGACATTCTGTCAGCACCGCGTGCACGTGCATAGGCACATGCCAGAGGAGAGAATTCCATGCCTTCAACAAAGTAGATTTTCTGTTCAACTTCTGACAGTGGCAGACCAACTGCTGCACCTGCAGGTGAAACGTGTTTGAAGGATGTTGCTGCAGGCAGGCCTGTAGCTCTTTTCAGTTCCTTTACCAGCTGCCAGCCGTTGAAAGCATCCAGCAGATTGATGTAGCCTGGACGGCCGTTCAGCACTGTGATTGGCAGTTCGCCTTCTTTCATAAACACTCTGGAAGGTTTCTGGTTAGGGTTACAGCCGTATTTCAGTTCCATTTCTTTCATTGCAGTGTCCTCCTTAAACGTTTTTGTTTACAATTCTTGTCTGTACGGATTTGTCGCTGAGGGAAATATATCTTACAAACAGTGATACCTTGTTGTCAGGGTTCAGTGCGTTCCACACTGTTTCTGTGAATGTATCAATATCACCGCCGATTTCAAATACTTTTGGTTCGCCTTCAAAGGAAGGAATTGGTGTGCCGTTTTCTTTGTATGTATGGATAAGGCGGCCCTGACCTGTGATTGGTGCAGAGTATTCAAAGAAATTTCTTACACACTGTGCATCGCTGCCGTTGTCGCTTTTCAGTATGGACAGCTTGAATGTATTGTCCGGGTAAACAATGCCGGAAATACGCGGTGTCCAGTTAGGACCGTCCGGTTCAAATTCTCTTGTGCGCAGAGCATCTTCAAAGGATTTGCCCATCATCATATATTCATAGACTGTATCAGTCTGGTCGCCATTTGTAACGATTGTTGTGTCGCCCAGTACGCGTACAGGTGCATAGATAATCAGGGAAGGGTCAGACAGTTTGCTTTCGTCAAATGCCTTTGTGCGGATACCGCCTTCGCTTTCAAAGAAGATTCTGTTGCGGCTGTTTTCGCTGCGGCCCATAATGAAATATGCAATAACCATATCTGTTTCTGTTTTTCCGATAAGGATGCCGCGGCCAGGGTAAGAGTTGTTTTCAAGATAAGTTTTCAGGCTTGTCATTCTGTTTTCTCTCTTTCTGTTTATATTCGGGACGGCCGGCAGGCCGCCCTCTACATATTTTACTGAATTCTGTTGTTTGCAATATCGTCTATTGCCTGTGGAAGTATAATCCATTCTGCCTGCTGCATTACACGCTTCTGCAGGATTTCAGGAGTATCTCCCGGCTGTACTTCAACGGCTTTCTGTGCGATGATTCTGCCGCCGTCCACCTCTTCGTTTACAAAGTGTACTGTTGCACCTGTCACTTTCACGCCTTTTGCAAGGGCTGCTTCATGAACATGGAGACCGTACATACCTTCGCCGCAGAAGGACGGAATAAGTGAAGGATGAACGTTTATTATCCTGTTTTCAAAATGTTTTGTAAAATCTTCAGACAGGATAGCCATAAAGCCAGCCAGTACTATCAGCTGTGCGCCGCAGTCTTCTATTTCTGCAATCAGGGCTTTTTCCCAGGCCTGTCTGTTTTCAAAGTCTTTTCTGCGCAGTGTCACACCGGCAACACCGTGGTTTGCTGCCCTTTCAAGGGCGTATGCACCGGCCACGTTGGAAATTACTTTTTCCACCTTTGCATTGGTGATTTTTCCGTTGTCCACAGCGTCAAGTATTGCCTGCAGGTTTGTGCCGCCGCCGGATACCAGGACTGCTACTTTCAACATAATTCCACACCCTTTTCGCCGTCTTCAATTCTGCCTACGATGTAAGCATCTTCGCCTGCAGCCTTCAGTGTTTCAATTGCTGTGTCAGCATCTTCTGCGGATACAATAATCATCATGCCCACGCCCATATTGAATGTTGAATACATATCTTCAACAGGAATATTGCCTGTCTGTGCAATAAGGTCAAAAACGGGCAGAACGCGTACGTCTTCCCTGCGGATAACTGCTTTTTTGCCTTCAGGCAGTGCACGTGGCACGTTTTCGTAAAAACCGCCGCCTGTGATGTGGGCAATGGATT
>JAFQAF010000183.1 GCA_017400025.1 Oscillospiraceae bacterium | reverse complement strand
CTTTCAAAATCATCATTTTCATTCAACCTGTATTCCATAAGAGTAGGTGAAGCTGATGAAAACATTGCTTCAAGGCACATAACAGCTGTATTGCCGGCAAAATTATCAATAGGCATATACATATCCCTGTTTTGACCATAAGAGTAAAGATAGCTGCTGAGTACGCCGGAATTGACATAGTGGTTAACATCCTTTCTTATGCTTGTGGCCATAAATGCACCTATAACCTCTACGTCATCTCTTTTCATCACCTGTTTTATGAAATGCCTCATATGCAGCAGTATCTGTCCGCTCCATCCCAAATCAGAAACCACTATGCGTTTTGCATCTCCAATGCAATAATTGAAATATTTTTCTGCCGCTTTCCTCATAGGTAAAAAACTTTCAGATATTTCATTTCTGTAATGATATATGAATTTTCTTACCGCTTTATAGTTGCTTTCGGTAAGATATTCTTCTTTGTCCAGATTATGCTCCGCTAACCTTTCTACAAGGAATTCTATATCTGTTTCTTTTAATGCATCTCCGATTTTAGTCTGTCCCATAGTAGCTTTTGTCCTAAAAAAGAACCTGATGTATTCTTCTGTATGAATATCAAAAACTATCTGCCACATTGAAAAGCGAGAAACAACCATATATTTATATGGTATCTCGTTGAGATATTTCCCATATACCGCTTCAAATATTTCTGCATCTCTTGCAAGAAACAGTATTTTATCGGCTTTTTTAGCAGATGCGAACTGATTCAGCCACCGGCAATACCCTGCAGTAATTATACCTCCGTAAGCATAACCATGCATATAGCTTTTACTGTACGAGCCCGCCCCTGAAAACAGTTTATTAATTACAAGGCCAGAATATATACTGCCAACAGGAGATTCACAGGCTGAAATACCGTAAGTGGCTATACTTTTGCAGGATGGATAATAAAATGATTTCCACCCTGATTTTTCACTGTTCAGTATATCACTTGTGTAATTGTCCCCAATATGAATAATGCTTTCAGTGTCTATATGTGAATTTATATATTCATATAAAGAACCGGTTGCTTTTGAACACAGATATTCATTACTTACATAAAGCTTCTCATATCCATTGTAGCCGCATTTTTTCAGAATTTCTTCTATAACTCCAGCAGGCAGATACATATCTGAAACAATTATGATTCGTTTGTCAAGTGCTTTCAATGTATCATACACTTGTCTTATATATGGGTTTGGTGTGCAAAGTCCGATTTCTGCTTCTATTTCCGCACGCATAACCGATTCTTTATCTATCTGAATCCATTGAGACAATACATTATAAATATCATCCAGTGATATTTCCTCACCTTTTTCAGCATTTTTTCTTGCATATTCTTCAGCCTGTACCCTGAGTGCTGTAAAACTTTCAACACCTATTTTTAGAGAAACAAAATCAAAAACATCTGTAGGGTTTTTACAATTTCTAAGTACAAGTGTATCAAATATATCAAAAGATACTACGTCATAATCCTTTACTCTGTCCACAAACTGCTCCACAGATACTCTTCTTAAATCCCGTCCGGTTTCAATCCGGATTGCGGAATCTGCATTTTTCTGTTCGTTTTTTGTCTTAGTCCCTCTCAGAAAATTTACTGCAGAACGCATCCATTGTGTGCCTTTCCAGAATTCAGAATTCAGAATCTGATGATACTCATATTGCAATGCAATAAGCTGCGCTTCCATTTCTCGCAGTTGCTGCTCCTTGCTGATCAACTGCATTTTATAAATCTGATTATTATCCATTACTTTACCTCCTTTTTAATTATATCTCAATTGAGTAGTATTTTCAATACGTAATAATACTATTTAGTAGTTATATAAAATAGTAAAATCTACTCAAAGGAGTACGTTTTATGGATGCAAAAGAAAGAATAAAATACTTTTTAAAAGAAAAGAATATTTCAGAATATAAGCTGGCAAAATTAAGCGGATTATCTCAAAGCACAATATCTAATATTTTCATCAGAAATACCTCGCCCACTATACCTACAGTAGAAGCCATATGTAAAGGACTGGATATTTCATTGGCACAATTTTTTTCTGAAGAAAACGAGGAATGTGTATATCTTTCCGATGAACAGAAACAGCTCTTCGACAGCTGGATTATACTGACCAAGGAACAGAAGTCTGTTATATTTCAACTTATAGATTCGTACAAAGAAAAATAGCCGCAGTATTTATTATACTGCGGCTATTTTTTTATATAGTTTTATCAGAAATCCAGGTCAAGTTCTGCGATTTCGTCCATAATTTCCTTGTCGCGTTCGTAGAACAGCAGGGATTTGTTATGTTTGAAGTATTCATCACAGCCGAAGTTGGATATGAATTTTGAACCGTAGTAGTTCTGAGTGAGTTCTGTAACCAGAATCAGCATTTCCTGGCCGTCGCCGAATACATCGTCAACAAAGCGGAATGCGTTGTCCATACGTGCACTTGTAAGCTTGGCTTCTTTTTTGTGTTCTCTTGTAAGGGCGTTGTAGCTGGATTTGATATGTGTCACAGCTGTTTCTGCATCCACGTTCATTACGCCTGTCATCTGTTTTTCCAGGAATTCGATAACAGCATTCCGGTTTCTTCTTTCCTGGTCTGTCAGGTTGCCGGCTGTAATGCGTTTGTCCAGGTCTTTTTTCTGGTCAGCAATAAGGTCATTGAGAACTTCGATAGGTTTTTTGTCGCCGATTTCAGCTTTTTTGGTGAATTTTCTTACCAGTTTTCTGGCGTCGGCAATCATATTGATTCTTTCAACCACTGCAAGTGTATCTTCGTTGATTGCATCCAGCAGCAGGCTGATAAGCATAACGCGTTCGTCAAATTTGGCGGAAACAGCCTTCTGTTTGACTGTCATGCCGTATTCGCCGTCCATAATTTTGTCAATCTGGTAGTCGCCGCGGTATTTTACATACAGGTCGTAGTAAGCGGAGAAGGATTTGGCAACTTTTCTGTTCTGCAGGTACTGTGAAACCAGTGTTTCCTTTACAGGGATGCCGTGTTTTTCATACAGGTCAATCATCTGTGAAAGGTCTTCCCAGCCACGTGCAGTAGCAAAAGCCTTGCTGTCAACTGTGGATTCTATTGTGTAGAAGTCTGCAGTTTTGGATTCCAGATAGGAAATGATAGACATATGTACATTTGCCTTGTAGGCATATTCTTTCCAGATTTCAAAATCAGGAGTGATATCTATACGTTTCAGACGGTCCCATGTGGCAATATCATATTCGCGAACTGCATTATTGTATTCTGGTGGGTTACCTGCTGTAACAATTACCCAACCTGTAGGAATCTTGTGCTTGCCAAAAACTTTATACTGAAGAAGCTGAAGCATAACAGGAGCAAGGGTTTCAGATACACAGTTGATTTCGTCCAGGAAGAGGATACCCTCTTTAAGGCCGGTGTTTTCCATCAGTTCATAAATAGAGGCGATGATTTCACTGAGTGTGTATTCGGAAACAGTGTATTCCTGGCCGCCGTAGGTTTTCTTTTCGATAAACGGCAGACCGATGGCAGACTGGCGTGTGTGGTGTGTCATGGAGTAGGACAGCAGGCCAACACCCATTTCTGATGCAATCTGTGCCATAATGGCTGTTTTACCTATGCCCGGAGGGCCCATAAGGAAAACAGGGCGCTGTTTTTCAATAGGAATCACATAGTTGCCGAATTCATTTTTTGTAAAATACACGGTAAGGGTATTTTTAATTTCGTCTTTTGCTTCTTTAATATTCATAACGTTACCTCTTATTCGTCCTCTTTTATATCGTGTGGGTCAAGTATAAGTTTGATTGCCCATGGCGGCACCACAGGGTCAAACATAGGGTCATCGCTGATAAATGCAAAGGCTGTTTTATAGGCCGGTGCGCGCTGCGGGAACTCGCCGAAGCCGTCTGTAAAGTAAATCAGGCCTTTGAGATTTGTAAACTCCTTGTTTGCTATAAGTTCGTCAACATATTCAAACACCGGGCGGAAGTCCGTACCGCCAAAGCCATACAGCAGCATATCCGCCATATATCTGTCCAGTTCAGCCTGGGATGTGATTTTTTCATCGTGCTGTACCTTTACGTCACACTGGATGATGTGCAGGTTTATGCGGGATGAAAAGCTTTCTGTGGCTTTGAGAATGTTGTAGGTTTTGCGCAGGAAAGCCTCTACTTCTTCACCGTGTACGGAGAAGGATGTATCTATGGCTATAACAAACTCTTTTACCACGTTGGTTTCCTTGTACTCCAGGGGCTCTACCAGCGGCATATTGTCATACAGTGTAAGGCCGTAGGTGTAATAGATGTAGTCAAATTCGTCATCATCTATCATCATTTTTTCGCCCATGGATGCAAACTTTTTCAGGAAAGTGGTGTAGTCATATTTTTCCCTTGTGACGTTGCGCAGGTTCAGCAGCAGGTCGCCTACACGGCTGCCGGCCTCTTTGGAGAAGGTTTCCAGGTCCAGGTCCATGTGTTTGGCCACATCTTCCCATTCTTCCATAAGTTCTTCCATATCCTTGGAAACTTCCTGGTTGCCGTCATCGCCCATTTCTTCGCGCTCTTCCTCGTCGGCGTTGCGGCCGTCCTGACCTTCTTCCTTGTTGGTGGACTCATCCTCCTGCATGCGTTCGTCCTCTTCGCTTTCGGCATCGTCGTCCGGTTCCGGCTCTCCGTCTTCCTCCGGCTCGCCTGAAGGGTCTTCCATCATAGGCTTGTCGTCCTTGTCATTTTTCATATCGTCCTTGGTCAGTTCCTGTGGCTTGTGAATCATATCGTACCAGCAGGAGTGGTCGTCATATGTGAAAATCTGCCACAGATGCTCCATTTCCTCTTCGGACATTTCACTGTCCAGCAGCCAGCGGTATATTTTTTCCGCTGTAAGCTTATCCACCTTTTCCCTGATTTTTTCCAGGGCTTCTTCCCTTTCAGGCTCCGGCTCTGTCTGCAGGTATTCCTCTGTGGCGGCCAGCTGCTGCAGGATATTTTCCACCGCTATATCGCAGGCTATATCCCACAGGTTCTGGTTTATCTGGGGGCCCACATAGAAATGCAGGAAGGTGCAGTGCAGAATCATATGCAGATATGTTCTTGTCACCAGGTTTTTGTCCTTTTTGTACAGCCGCAGTATATACAGCGGATTGTACATAATGGCTCGGCCGTCAACCGATACATAATCCTCGCTGACTTCAAGCTTCAGCTTGTTGATGGCTGAATCCAGAAAGCGCATATGGACAATCAGAGAGTTTTTGGAGGCTTTCATCACCTTGTCCGCCACTCGTTTGATTTTTATGCTCTGGGACGTCATCTGTTCATTAAGGTCCATAATTTCTCCTTTCCCGAATTTATATATCTTTTATCAGTATCTGTAATACATGGCAGGGCGCACCCCAAGATAATTGAAATGGTCTCCGCCCACCAGACTGTTCCGGCTGGTAATCCTGCCATCCAGAACATACATTTTTTCCACCAGGAATTCCCCCGGTGTACGCAGCCACCAGTACGCGTATGTACGGAAATAGTTGTAAAGCATACTGCGTGTGGCAAAGGCTGTTATAGGTGCCATTCGGTCTTTTTCGGTCTTCAGGTATTTTTCTGCTTCCGGTTTGCTCAGAAGGAACATTCTGTCCGGCTGCAGGCCCTCTCTTGCTTCAAAAGTCAGCCGGTCATCATCTGAAATATATACCGGCACAACCCTTTCCTTTTCTTCATCAGTCAGTAGTGAAGGGTAAAAATCACTGTTCACATGTCTTTTCAGTGTACAGTGAGGCCATTTTGTGCGGTCAAAGGACATTGAAAAATAAAAGGGGTCATAAAAATCTTCAAAAGGCAGGCAGTCCAGCACATACTTTGAAAGAAGCAGCAGTCTGCCGTTTTTGTTTTCCAGCACCTGCCAGGGCATAGGCACCCTGCCCAGCCACACAATATCCCCTGCACTGGTGTGGGTGTAATCCGGCCGCTGCCGCTGCGGCAGTGCAGATTTGCCCGGCGTATATTTTTTGAAAACTCCCATGCTGCCGGGTTTTGTCCTGAACTGATTGCCCACGTCCATCAGATAGGACATTATATCCAGCTTTCTTTTTTCACGGGCGTACTCGATAAATTTAAGTACGTTTCCCTTCCTTATGACTCTGTATTTCACAAGCAGAGGCAATACCGCCAGCCTGTTCATATCTATAAACTGTAAAACTGTATTGTGCCTGTCCCCGGAGAAATAATCCTGATACATCAGCATTTTTTCTTCGGTGAGACCGGCAGGATTTTCCAGACGGGAAAGAGCTATTTCCATCTTTTCCGTACAGTCGTCCAGTCGGTTGAAATCCTTTATTTCATCGTAATAGCTGATAATGCTCATTTTTACTCCAATGCAATATAAACGGCAGGGCGCACACCGAAGTGTTCAAAATAGCTGCCCTGAACAGTGCTGTTTTCACTCATAATAACGCCGTCACGCACATAATATATATCCACATCCTGCTTTCCGGGGGAACGCAGCCACCAGTGGGCAAATTTATCAAAAACAGTCCACAGCATACTGCGGATGGCATATTTTGTAACAGGCGCCATTCTGTCGCGCTCTGTGCGGAAGTATCGCTGTGCCTCTTTTACGCTGAGATAGAAAAACCTGTCTTCGGAAAGGTCTTTGGGGTTATCAAAGGAAAGTGTATCGTCCCAGCCGATATACACCGGAACAGTCATTGCCTTTTCCTTTTCAGTCAGCAGGCCGTCTATGTATTCCCGGTTCAGCCTGCGGCGTATGGAACAGGTGCGCCATTCACTGTGGCCACGGAAAAAATCCTCTATAGGCATACAGTCAAGAACATATTCGGATATAAGCAGCAGCCTTTTATCCCTGTTTTCCAGCACTTTCCAGGGCATAGGTGTCTGACCGAACCAGACAATGTCGCCCGGTTTTGCACTGGAAAAATTATAGCTGTTTTCCTCCGGGGGCAGAGGGGTTTTACCCGGAGTGTGCTTTTTTGCCACTTCCAGTGTTTTTGAATTTGTTTTCAGCAGGTGGCCTGCCTCCATAAGATAAAAAAGGATATCGTTTTTCTTTTTCTCCCTTGCATAGTCAGTCAGCTTTACCACATTTGTCTTTTTGATAACGCGGTATTTTACCAGCAGGGGAAAAAGTGTCAGTTTATTCAGGTCTATGAACTCCTGTGCAATTTTTGGTGCCTGGTTGAAAAGGTAATCCTGATACATCAGTATTTTTTCATCATCAAGCCCGTAAGGGTTTTCCAGGCGGGAAATCGCTATTTCCACCTTTTCCACACAGTTGTCCAGGCGCGGAAAATCACGCTCTTCGTCAAAATATATAATCTTTTTCATTTTTTACTTCGTTGTAAGGTACATTGCAGGGCGTACGCCGTAATGGTCATAAAATTCATCATAGCCGTTTGACATAATAGTGCCGCCATACAGTTTGATATCTCCGTTTTCCAGCACATGTGTGGCACCGGCCCGGTTTACATCCAGGCTTTCTGTGCGCAGCCACCAGTGGGCATACACATCAAAATGCTGCCAGAGGATTTTTCTTCTGCCGACAATTGTAACCCTTGCCCTTCTTTCCTCTTCTGTTCTGAAATATTTTTTTGCCTCATCCACACTGAGGGCAAAAAATCTGATTGGCTTTGCCCCTTCCACAGCAGTGTGGCTTATCCGGTCTTTCTCATCCAGATACACTTTCCTGATTCTGTCTTTCTCCTCTTCGGAAAAATAATATGTAAAATATTCATCGTCCAGCCATTTGGAAAGGGAACATTCCTCCCACTTTCTTCTGTAGAAAGTGTTGTGGTAAGCCTGGCAGTCAAAGGCATATTTGGAAATAAGCATAAGACGGCCGTCCCTGTTTTCCATAACCAGCCATGGCATAGGCTTTATGCCCAGCCATACTATATCCCCTGCCTTTGCTTTCTCTGAAGGCAGCTGCTGAACAGCATTGTTTTCAGTCTTGCCCGGTGTGAATTTTGGTGCTATATCAAGGGCTTTCGGGTGATTGCGCAGGTCATTGCTTACATTCAGCAGATAGGACAGTATGTCCATCTTTCTTTTTTCCTGTGCATAATCCACCATTTTGTTTACGTTTGCCTTGCGGATAACTTTATATTTCACAAGCAGCGGAAACATTGTCAGCCTGTTTTTATCGGTAAATTCAGCCACTGTTTTAGGGCCTGTTTTCTGCAGCCAGTCCTGGTACATAGCCCAGTTTTCATCTGTAAGGCTGTATGGATTTTCCAGACGGGAGACCGCCAGTTCTGTCTTTTCTGCACAGTCTTCCATTCTCATAAATTCTTTGGCTTCATCGTAGTAGTTTATTAGAGTTTTTGCCATTTCTGAACCTCTGCCTGTATATTTTTACATAATAATTCAATCATAATTTTAATATATTTACTTATTATAGTCAACCGATAAAAGCCAAAAAAACTTATCCGCATTTTTAGCATAATGCATATAAATCAGAAACCGGCCTTCAAAAATTACAGGCCGGTTTTATATTTTTACTTTTGTTTTTCAATCCACTCCAGGATTATTTCAATATTTTCTGTTGAGTATTCTATCTCCGCGGAATATATGCGGGCAATGTCACACAGTATGTCCGGTGTCAGGCTGCCTTGGCGATAAAGCCGGGCCGCCGCCATAAGATAAATCATCAATGCCGACAGAACACAGAACCGGCCACGCTGCGGCAGTCTGCCGTCATCAAGGCTGTCTGCCAGATGTCGGAAAGCAAAATACACCAGCAGCTGTTCAAAGGCTGTTTCCAGCCAGCCCTCCTTTGGAATAACCAGCCGGTTTTCAGGTGTATTTTTTACCATTTCCAGCAGGGTATCCCTTTCATCCTCCAGCTTTTCCAGTGTCATAAAAAAATCTGCCAGCATGTGAGGGCTGCATTTTACGGCCGGTGCACCGCAAAGCTGCAGCATTTTTTCAGCGCGTTTTTCCACCGGGGCAGATCTGTCCTGCAGCCGGGCAAATATTTCATCACGTAACTCAAGGAAATCCCATTCTTCGGGCCACAGCCATTCTTCATCGTCCTCTTCTGTGACAAGGACTGTTTTCTCTTTTCTGTTTATCAGCATCTGTGCCACGGCTTCGCAGGAAAGGCCAAGACCGGTTTCCGTGCGGTCTGAATAAAAATTGCGGAAACGTGGATGGTCATCACATATCTGGCTCACCTTGTCAAAGCCCAGGTTCAGCATTATCTCACACAGCCCCTTTTCATTGAGAAAGGCACAGCGGCCCCGGCTGTCCATACAGAAATGGGCTGTGCCCCCTTCACGGGATATACCCTCTGCCAGTCTCTGGGCAAAAGGCCCTTCCACTGTTTTGTAATAGGCCAGTGTTTCATCATCTATATCTATCTCCCAGCCGATGCAGCAGCTGTGTGTGCACTCCCCGGCCAGGCATCTGAAGTCTTTGTAATAATCTGGTACAACTGTTTTCATATGTTTTCTCCGTCAATTGATACCTAAATTATAATCTTATATTTTGCTTTAATCAATATTTACATGATTTTCAATTCTGTAAATAAAATTGCAGAAATCTGTTTGGCTGCATTCATCGGTATATACATCCGTATTTGATGGTTTCCAGATATGCACTGTACTATCTGACCATTATCAAGTACCTGTTTTTCACCTTTCAATATCATTACAAGCCTATTTTCTTCTTTCAGATAACTCAATGCTATATCTGTATTTTCCGCAGGTAAGTATCTTACTGAATATAGCATATCATCTATTGATTCTGAAAGAGACAGTTCCATCGACAAAGGTGCATGATCAATGCTAAGTACACTCTCTTTAATATAATATTCATTATCTGTTTTTTTATGATGGCTCGCAAGATACAGGGCTGGCACGATTATTGGAAACATACTGCTGTAGTCTTTTGTGAGAAAGCATACAATAAGAATCAATATTGTAACTATTAAAAGCAACTCTGTTAATTTTCTGTTTCTGTTATATTTTTTGTCGTTTTTTACATCAACCTTTACTAAAAATTCCCTTTTCATAAATCCTCCGTACACAAAAACGATTGCCGATGTAAGTACCGGCAATCGCACTTTGTTGACATTATTATCAGCCGTTAGCCAGCATATTGTCAATTTCGATGATTTTTTCTTTACATGTATTGATGTAATCTCTGAAACCTTCTACTGCTTCCGGAATTGTAACTGTCAGAAGTTTCTGATAGTCAGCTTCATATGTCCGGCGTGCTTTATCATATGCAGCACCTTCCCAGTATGTAGGAAGATCGCCCATTGTTTTTTCTACTTCACCAGCAGCGCTGTTCAGTTCTTCAATTGCAGCATTGATTTTTGCAATACAAGCTTCAATACCTTCTCTTTCAACACGAATTGCCATTATTTTTTCTCCTTTCATATATTTATGTATGTAAAATCACATTAAGTGATTTTGCAACTGTAATTATTCCAGGCTCAGCTTTTCAACTTCGTCTGTAACAAGCTTATAGTTATCTTCTGCTATTTTTATAAGAGCCTCCAGCTCTTCCAAAGCTATTGCGCATACTGATGCCTGGTAAGCCCATGACATACCACTGCCTTCGCCTTTTATCTTTTCTATATATATTTTTCCGGCAGGTGTTGCCCATTTGGCCTCCAGATCTGCCATAGACTGTACCAGGTTCTCCTTGGCTTCTTCAAGTTCTGTCTTACATTTAGACACCTTTTCTCTCATAGTTTTTAACCGGTCCAGATTATATTTCAGATTTTTAGGTTTTCCAAACATTTTTTACCTCACAGTCTTACATTCGGATTGATTTCTGCAGCTTTCGCTTTTTCAGCCCGTGCTTTTTCTTTTTCTCCACTTTCTGTATAGATAAAATATCTGAATGTATGTGAATCAGCCCTTTCAGGATATCTTGCTTCCAGATAGTCTGCCAGTTCCAACGCTTTATCATATTCGCCAAGGCGTGTGTGACAGAGCAGTCTGTAGATATATGCTTCGTAAAGATTGTATTCTACAGTTACTCTTCTCAGATACTTTGTCAGTTTTCTATATTCTTCTTTAGCTTCTTCAGTTTTTCCCATTTTATCTATGGAATTTGAGCGGAAAAAGCGTGCAGTAACATCATGGAAAGCTGATGGTTTTACCGCAATAAGTCTGTCTGAATATTCTATAACCTTTTCGTGCTGTTCTGTAACACTGAACAGGTCAACCAATACATACAGCAGATCTGCATCATCGCCTGTCTTTTCAAGTGCAGACAGCAGAATCTCTTTTGCTTTGTCTGTATCACCTTTTCTTATGTATACAGCAGATTCCTGCATTGATGCATTTTTCATCGCCTGTTCATACAGGCCGTTTTCTTTCATCTCTTCAGCAAACTGCACAGCCTTTTCGTCCTCTGCCATATTTACGAGCAAGGCCAGCTTGTTAAGAGCAAGATTTGCATCTTTCGGGAAGCGTGCACAGCCTTCCTCTGCAGCCTGGAGAGCCTTTTCATAATCATTCATACCGCTGTAAATTTCTGTTTTAAGGCTATAAAGTGCAAAAGCATCCGGCAGAATTTTCTGCATTTCATCCAGTTCTTCCAGAGCTGCCGCAAAGTTCCCTTCTGACAACTGAAGCTGTATTTTGTAAAGTCTCAATTCTCCGTTCAGAGGTGCTGCAGCAATGGCTTTGTTCAGGTATCTCATAGCCTGAACAGTATCATCTGCATTCATGAAAATGCCGGAAAGCATATGATAGAGAATAGCATCTGTCATACCTGCACTTTCTGCCTTTAGGAAATATTCCACTGCTTTCAGCATATTGTTCATAAGGAAATACACATTGCCAATAGAAAACAGTGCTTCTTTTGAATTTTCATCGATAAGTAATGCATTTTTAAAAGCGGTAATTGCATCATCATATTTTTCAAGGCTTGCAAGAGCGTTGCCCAGATGCATATATGCTTCAAACGATCTGTTGTCTTCTTTCAGAGCTTTCTGAAAAGCCTCTTTGGCAGCTTCATAATTATGGGCAGCCATCAGTGATTCGCCCTGTGATATATAATCATTAAAAATTTCGTTGTTCATAACAGCTTACCTCTTTTCAGTAATTTTTATACCTTTGTCCTCAAGTGTTGCTTTCAGGCTTGGTTTGAAATAATCATATATTACAAAATTGTCTGCAACATTTTCTCGGCCTCTTACATCGTTTTTATAGTCTGTATAGAATGTCACGTTGATATCTCCGGCAAATTCCAGAGACTTAACTGTGCTGTTCCATACAACGTTTTTCACTCGGGACAGGTCAACCTCAACAGCCATTCTCTCTTTAGGCAGAGTGTTG
>JAFQAF010000182.1 GCA_017400025.1 Oscillospiraceae bacterium | reverse complement strand
AGGAAGACAAGCTGAAAGCCTGTGGGCTTACTGTATCTCCGTCAGTTAAAATATCTGCTCCTATGGTGGACCAGAGCCCTGTAAACCTGGAGTGCAGGGTTACAGATATAGTGCATCTTGGCAGTCACGATATGTTTATTGCTGATATAGTAGGCGTAAATGTAGACGAAAGTCTGCTGGACGAAAAAGGGAAGCTTCATCTGTCAAAGGCAGGTCTTTGTGCCTATGCCCACGGGGAATATTTTGCCCTGGGCAAGCAGATAGGTGATTTCGGCTTCAGCGTAAGAAGAAAAAGTGTTGAAAAACGCAGAAAGCGGCAGGCAAATGCCGCAAGAGGTAAGAAAAATGGAAAAAATGGTAAATGATATTCTTCTGACAACAGAATTTACACAGGAAGATATAGAGTATTCAAAAAAGAGACACGTTGAAATATTTGATGGCGAATACGGCTTTTCCGAATATTTCAACAGATATGCAACCGGTGCTATAGACAAATTCCCTCAGACATACAATCCGGAAAAGGATTTTATGCTGATTGCAAAAGTGGACGGAAAATTCGGCGGCACAGTTACCCTTATAGGCGAAGGTGAAGAGGAAGGCATAGCAAGACTGAGATTTTTCTTTGTTGAGCCGTTTACACGCGGAAAAGGTGTAGGCAAGCTGCTTTTTACTACAGCTATGTCAATGGCAAAAGAAATGGGCTACAGACATCTGTATTTCTCTACATACAACGTTCTTGAACCTGCAAGAAATATGTACCGCAATCTTGGATATGTTATCACAAAGGAAACCCCGGAAGATGAAGTGCTGCCGGGTGCAGTGGAAGAAATATGGGAAATTGACCTGTAAAAAATATGGCGGCATTTATGCCGCCATTTTTTTGTTCACCCAGAATTCAGAAAGTTTACATATTTAAAACAAAAAAGATATGTATAATATAATTGTATAATTATGGGCAAAGAAATGCTGGGGGGTGTGATTATGTACAATATTTTAGTCTGCGATGATGAAAAGGGTATCCGAACTTTGATTTCAAAATATGCTGTGTTCGAAGGGCACAGGGTAACCGAAGCAGAAAACGGTATTCAGGCCATAGAGCTGTGCAGAAGCCAGGATGTGGATATAGTTGTTATGGATATTATGATGCCGGAACTGGACGGTTTTTCTGCTGTAAGGGAAATCAGAAAATTTTCTGATGTTCCGGTTATTATGCTGTCTGCAAGAGGTGAAGAGTATGACCGTATATACGGCTTTGAAGCAGGGGTGGATGACTATGTGGTAAAGCCTTTTTCACCAAAGGAACTGATGATGCGTGTGGATGTGATTATGCGCAGGCGGAAAGGTGTAAAAAGAGAGCACGATGTTTATACCTTTAAAGGTCTTGAAATAGATTTTACTGCCAGAAAAGTTACAATAGATGATGTAAATACAGAGCTTTCCCCGAAAGAATACGACCTTCTGTTTTACTTTGCAAAAAACAGGGGAATAGCCCTTTCAAGGGAAAAGCTGATAACAAATGTGTGGGGGTATGATTTCTACGGTGATGACAGAACCCTTGACACCCACATAAAGCTGCTGCGCCGCCACCTGGGGGAATACAGCCGGCTGATAGTCACATTGCGCGGGGTAGGATACCGCTTTGAGGGATAGTATGGAGAAAATCAGAAAATATCTGAATTCCTGCAGCATAAAATACAAAATATTCATAACTTTTGTATGTTTCAGCCTGGTTATGCTGTCTTTGCTGTGGATATGCCAGGTGGTTTTTATGGCCCCTATATACGGGAACATAAGAATGAAACAGCTGGATGACTGCACACAGAAAATAGAAAATATAATCAGGGATAACGGTGAATATGATACAATCACAGCTGTTGCTGAAGACAGTGAGGCCTGTGTAATGGTGATAAATCCGGAAGGTGTGGTTGTACACAGTGCAGACTGTCTGAAAAACTGCAGAATTCATAAAATGAACTATGTGTCTGTGCTGAAAATCGTAAACAGCACAGTGGAAAACGGAGGCGAGCTGAAAGGTGTTTATTCCAGCGGCAATAAGTTCCGGCCGGACCGGATTTTTTACAATACAAAACCGGATTACCGCTCTGACAGCCCGCAGTCAATGATATACTGCAGGCAGGTTACCTCCCGTACAGGAGAAACCCTGGCATATATATTGCTGAATATACAGCTCAGTCCGGTGGAAGCCACTGTTTCCACTATCCGCGTCCAGCTGATATATATAACTGTTGTTATGATTGCAATATCAGCTGTCCTGGCCGGTGTGCTTTCCCGCAATATATCAAAACCTATTGAGAAAATAGCAGGGGATGCACAGCAGCTGGCCACCGGTGACTATGAAACTGTATTTGATGCCACCGGTTATGCGGAAATAGAGCAGCTGTCTGCCACACTCACCCGCACAGCAGAGGAGCTGGGCAGGGTGGAAACTATGCGCAGGGATTTCATATCGAATGTATCCCACGACCTGCGCACGCCTCTCACACTTATAGGCGGCTATGCAGAGGTGATGCGTGACATCCCCGGCGAAAACAACAGCCGGAATGCACAGCTGATTATAGATGAAACCACCCGTCTTTCCACTCTTGTAAACGATTTGCTGGATATATCCCGTATTCAGTCCGGTGCTGTACCGGTGGAATTCAGAAGCTTCAATCTTACAGAGTCAGTACAGTCAATGGTGGAAAGGCTTCAGGAACTTCTGCGCCGGGACGGATATACAATTACTTTTGACTACACAGACAAAATATCTGTGGTGGCAGATGAAGTAAGGATTTCACAGTGCGTATACAATATTCTTATAAATGCTGTAAACCACACCGGAGAAGACAAAAGGATTATAGCCGAGCAGGAAATATATGATGATATGGTGCGTATTTCCGTTACAGATACCGGCAGCGGTGTATCAGAAAAAGATATGCCTTATGTATGGGAAAGGTACTATAAAAATGACAATAATCACAGGCGAAGCGTAACCGGCACAGGCCTGGGGCTGTCTATTGTACGTTCAGTTATAAAGGCTCACAGCGGCCTTTATGGGGTGTACAACACAAAAGACAAAGGCGCGTGTTTCTGGTTCTGCCTGCCAAAGAATAAATAATAATAAAGCGGAGCAGTGCAAACTGCTCCGCTTTGTATAAAAGACACAAATTCAGTTGACATAAACATGATGAAAATTTGCAATTTTTACAATAATATGGTAATATATTTATATTACTATCATTATAAGCAAAGCGAGACCCATTAAAAATGATAATAACAAGACAGATTATGATACCACAGCTTACAGGGAAGGAAAAGCGCCGTGCATATGTATATGTGCCGGATGAATCCAGAACCAATCCCGAAGCACGCTATCCTGTGCTGTATATGTTTGACGGCCAGAATGTGTTTTTTGACAGTCACGCAACCTACGGAAAGAGCTGGGGTATGCTGGATTTTCTCCAGGAAAACAATGTGCCGCTTATTGTGGCAGCGGTGGAATGTAACCACCACCCTGACAATGGCCGCCTTTCCGAATATTCACCATTCTCTTTCAGTGATGACAGATTCGGCACAGTAAAAGGCAGAGGCAGAAAAACAATGGACTGGTTTGTAAAGGTGTTCAAACCTCTTATAGACCGCAATTTCCCTACAATGCCGGAGAGAGAATATACCTTTATTGCCGGCAGCAGCATGGGCGGTCTTATGACCATTTATGCACTTACAAAATACAATCACGTGTTCTCACGCGGTGCGGCACTGTCACCGT
>JAFQAF010000002.1 GCA_017400025.1 Oscillospiraceae bacterium | reverse complement strand
GCTGGATTTGCCGTCCTTTGTCCGGATTGTCTTGTCTTCCAGCAGGACAGGCTTGTATTTGTATGTAATCACTTCCACATCTTTAATCTCTTTTTTGGAAGAGGATTTTACATATTCCACTGTATCCTTCGGAGGTGGGGCAGGTGTCATAGCCGGAGAGGTCTGGTCATCAAAGGCAGCGTCCTCTTTGGATACGTCAATCTGGCTTTCATCCACCACTTTGTCTGATACGTCTATTTTTTCATAATCAATCTTTTTGGCAACTGTGATTTCCACAGTTCTGTCCTTGATTATATATCCGTCCTTTTCATCGATGGTAACAGTGTAGTCGCCGCTGGACAGCTTTGTAAGTTTAAGGAAGCCGTCGTTTACAGTCCACACTTTTTTGTAGCCGTTTTTGGCACCCTGGACTGTAAGGAAAAATTCCGGTCCTTTTACAAGCTCGTCATTTTTGTCCATAATCTGTACTTCCAGGTCTTCTTCAACAGAAGCAGGCACAAGGAAGATTTCCACATCTGCCCGCGGTGTGGGGCTGGGGCTGGCTGTGGGCTCTGCGGTGGCTTCCGGTGAAGGGGAAGGCCGCACAACCGGTGGTGTGGAGTCATCATCACCGCCGGAAACAGCTGAAACACCCATGCCAAGGCAAAGAGGGATAGCCAGCAGCAATACTACCATTGCTATTTTCTGATAAATATTGAACTTTTTAAAATTGCTTTTAAAGGTTTCAAATGCTGATTTCACTTTTTCCTCCATATATCTCAATTTATTTTAGTACAAATTACATTGTACAATATTTTTCGCACAATTTCTACATTTTGTAATAAATTTTCACAGGAAAAATATTGATTTTTACAAAATATACGGTTTCTGTAAAGCTATTTCAGCTTTGTGTATACACCGGTATCAAGATTTATAAAGCCTTCGGTAGTTTTGTTTTCCTTTGATTTGAAATAAGAGTAAATACCCAGCTCATTTTCATTTTTCATATATATGCTTACCGGCTCAATACCGAAGTAACTCCACCGCCGGTGTTCGCCGGTGTCATAGCTTTTTATCAGTCGGCCCTGCCGGTCCAGCAGTGCCACATTGTATGTGCCTTTCAGACGGGAGCTGTCTTCATCATTGTTCAGGAATTTGTCATAGTAGTTTTCTGACTGCTGCAGGTCAAAATAAACTGCAATGTATGAAAAATCCTCCGGGTTGCGGCGTGCGGCCACAAGATAGCGGTTTGTTCCCTTTCCGTTGAAATTTTCGCCCAGCGGGAAATTGTCCGCCATGGCAAATACCGGCTGCAGGTTGTCCATATCGGTATCATAAACAAGGAAATTGTCGTATGCGATGGAATACACGTCCCCGTTTTTGAAAAAGCCTGCATCTTCACCGCCGCCGTACATTCCGCCGATTTCGTCTATGTATTTCATTTTTCCGGTGGAAAGTTCCTTCAGCACATAAGTGGAATAGGATATATCACCGCCGCCGTGGGACGCACCACGTACCAGTTCAAACTTTCCGTCCGGTGAAGTTTCTGAAAAATCATATTTCCAGCGGCTGTCATAGACATACTCCGCCTGTGCTGTGCGGTCTGCAAAGTTCAGTGTAAGCTGCTGGGCAGAGTCCGGGCAGTAGACAACATAGGTGTCCTGTGCTGTTTTTTCTGTTGTCATAGGCATTTCTTCCCTGCCGTAGACCGATGTATCGCCAAATGACTGGTGTAGTGAAGCTTCAAAACTGAAGCTGTCCTCCACTTTGCCTGCCGGTGAAAATACAGATGCATAATAGGTGCCGCGCTGATTGTCTATAATTTTCAGTGTGCTGTCACTGTCCGGCAGTGGAGTGACAAATTTGTATATGCAGTGCAGGAATTCCCCGGTGGAAAGGTCACACACATAGCCGCCATAGGTGCCGTATTCGTCTGTATCCATCAGCAGTGTGCTGGCTGAATCTATAAAGTACAGCTCTGTTTTTGCATCCAGGTCCAGCGCATAGGCCCTGTTCTGCCGGCTGTCATACCTGCGGCCGAAGAAATACCTGTCTGTTTCAATATACTGTTTAAGACTGCCGTCCGGATTGAAAATCAGCAGGCCGTTGTTGTCATTTGTTTCGCTGTAGCAGCAGGTGATGTACTCATCCCCTTTTTTCACAGTGTCACCCAGATAGTAAATGCCGCTGTTCACCGCAGACATATCAAAGGCGGTATCCTTCACTTTCAGTGTGTTTTTATCAATAATATAAACATCATTCAGCGTGGTGAGGATAATTTCATCATCTGCCGTGTTAAGGCTGCCCCAGTACAGCTTTTCCCCGTGGAAGCCGTCGCTGTAAGTTTCAAAATCCACCATTGCAGTTATTGGCAGGTCAAGGCTTTTGTCTCTCCGGTTTTCAATATTCAGCGTAATGGTCAGCGTGCCGTCCTCATTTTCCGCCATTTGTGTGGCTTTCACGGTTATGCCGTTGCCCTGCAGAACCGAAATTCTGTTTTCTGAAAGCATATTGGAAGATGTGATGGAAGAAATATAGTTTTTATATTTTTCCTCTGTGCCCGGCTGGCGGGAGATAAAACTGCAGTCTGCAATTTTTTGCGGTATGGCCAGCTGTGCGGTGGCAGGCCGCTGTGAGCAGGCTGTAAACAGAGCCAGTGTGCAGGCCAGTACCGTTTTTAAAACATTTCCTTTTTTCATAATTGCCTCCTTTATCTCTTTGAATCATATATCTCTTTTTATCAGTTTTCCGGGGCTGTGAAATCCTTTATTGATGTGTAAACACCGGTGGTAAGGTTAAGCCTGCCTTCAAACCATATGGTTTTGTGGGAATCTGACCAGCTGTAGATATGCAGTATATCCGGCCCTTCCATATACATTGATACCGGGCGGATACCCCAGTCAAACAGGGCGTGGACGCCGGTGTCGCGGGTGTAGCCTATTGTGCCGTCCGGGTTGATAAGGGTGACGTGGTAGGTGGATTTCAGCTGCCAGGAGTCTTTTTCAAGGTCAAGATATTTTTCCCTGTAGTTTTCACTGCTGTAATACGGCATATCGAAGTAAAGAATAAGGACAGATTTGCTTACAGGGTCACGGCGGGCCGCCATAAGATAGCGATATTCAATACCCGGTGCAGGGTCTTCCCCCATCGGGAAGTAATCTGTCAGCTGCCATATTGGCTGCGGGTTGGCCATATCGGTATCAAAAATTTTGAAATTGTCATAGCTGTATACATAAACATCGTTGTTTTGCAGGAAGCCGGTGCCGACACCGCCGCCGTACATACCGCCGATTTCATCTATGTATTTCATTTTTCCGGTGGCGTTTTCCATCAGCCATACCTTCCAGTAGGATGCATCACCGCCGCCGTGGTATCCACCATTGTAAAGTGAATATGCGCCGTCTTCAGAGGTTGCACCCTTTGCCTGCAGGGAGTATTTTTCCACAATGCTCCGGGGCACAACATCGGCTTTGCCGCTGTCTGCATAATAGGTGACCATTGATTTGTCTGTGGTGCTGGTCATTGTGAAGAAAGAGAAGTCCTCCTTCCGGCTTTCCACATTTATTCTGCCGTCAAAAAAGCTGTCCGGGAAAAGGGTTCTGTCTATGGCAGATTTTTTGTAAGGCATATCGCCTTTGAAAATCAGTGTGGTATAGCGGCTGCTGTCCTCTTTGTTTTCCAGGGCATACATTGTTGTCTGCTCTTCACCGTACCGGGTATGGCGGAATTTTACACATACTTTTTCCGCAGTGGTTTCAGTCAGACTGCACAGTGTAGCGCTGGCAGAAGGATTGTTTGCCAGGGCGTGCAGATTGTGTTCGCTGAGGCAGAGAACATTTTCCTGCCGTGGGTCTGCAAACACTATATGTGGTCTGCGGTTTATAACAGTTTCCCTGTTCCAGCCCTTTTTTTGTGATGTGAATACCGGCTGAGGGAAAATAAAGTCTTCAATATGCCGGCCGTCTGCGGAGATTGCCTCAAAGCCCTGGCCGTTTTCAGAAACAAAGGCGCACAGCCAGCCCTCTTTATAAGGCAGGGTATCCACATACTGCCTGCCGGACTGTGAAAGGTCTATGGTCTGTATATGGGATAAATCCTTGGTGGAGTAAATCTGTATTCTGTCCAAAAAAGTGATGACCAGCCTGCTGTCATAAACATTTGGGGTACAGCCGTGCATAATCAGAGTTGGGGCAAAGGTGCCGTTTGCCCGGTAGGAAACAGGGCCGGTGCAGGCCAGCAGCAGCTTGTCTTTTCCGGTGAAAAACTGCAGTTCGTAGCTGGCGGTGTCTTCACTCTGCTTTTTCACATAGAAAACCCTGGTTTTTATGCCCCGCTTGTCAAGGGCGGCCAGTTTGTCCCGGTGGAAAAAGGCAGTTTCTGTAACCTGGCCCAGGCTCTGTGCCAGGGGGTCTGCCGTGGCAGAAACAGCCGGTGTGGGTGCTGGCCGTGGCTGTGCAGGCTGCTGTGTGCAGGCTGTAAGTGCCGCAGAAAGTGCCAGTGCGGCCACTGTGCATAAAAATCTGTTCTTCATATAATCTCCTTTTACTTGTTGTGGAAAACAATGCTGTTGTTTTTAAAATCCGCCACAATCTGCCACCTGCCGTCCAGGTCAGTTATGGTAAAAACTTTGCTTTGCAGCGGGTTTCTTTCAGATACTCTCTGCACCTTGCCTTCATAAGGTACACCCGTCTGATTGAAATCCTCCGGCAGAAAGTCGCCGTTGAGGAACATATCAAAGCGGGGTTTGCCGGCATCCATAATAAGCAGGGCTGTTTTATAGGGCCGTGGTATGTGGGCAGTTTCGGGGGCGGTTTTAAAATTTATCACAAAACCCTGATACAGATATAAACCATAATCATTTTTTGTGGCATATATTATTTCTTCAGGTATGCCTATCCAGCCTGTGGGGGTGTGGTATACAAAACCGAACTCTTTGTAACCATTGGCTGTGGGGCGCCGGCAGGAATAGAAAATATTTTCCCCCTCTTTATCCAGACAGGCTATATATGTGCGGGGATGCACACGGCGGTACACGGTGTTTAAAGTATACATTCCCAATTCTTCCGCCTGACTTTCTGTGGCCATTATAAACCCCGGCGGCAAAGGGTATCTTGCCTGTATATTGCCATCAGAGTCAAACTTCACTAATCCCTCTTCCGCCTGCATATAAGCCTCATCCACATAGGAAGAAACATAGCCGCCTGTGGTGTCCGCTGTATCAATCAGGCTGAGGGCAGGTGTGCCCTGAAGGATAATTTTATGTGATTTGGAGCCGTTTATTTTACTTTCAGTGTATACAGTTATTCCATTCCCCATACTCACTATAAGTTTATCCATGCAGGCGTTTACATTTTTATAGGATGCTGCCACTTCATAACTGCCGTCTGACTTTATGTAATATGTTGCATCATTGTTTATACTTACCCTGAGTCTTTTATAAGTATCTGTAAAGACTGCTCTGCAGGATATAGATCTGCCATAGGGCCGGGGCTCTTTTTCAAAGGAAACAGAGCCGTTATGTGCCCTGTATGCCCGCAGTTTGTGGCGGCTGAAAATATCCTCCACTTCCAGCTGTCTTATCTGTTTCTGCACAGGCTGGGGCATAGGTGCAGCGAATTCAGTTATCCATACATACGTACCCATAGCAATAAAGGCAACCAGCGGTGCCGCAATCAGCAGGATGAACACCCTGCACAGGCGTTTTATTTCTTTTATAATTTTTCCTTTTTCCATATCTTCATATATCCTCTGTCAGCTGTCGTGCATTTCCACTGTATTGCCGGCAAAGTCCAGGCGGATTTTCCAGTTGTAGTTGGGGTTTTTAAGGGTAAAAATATATTCTTTACCGGCAGAATCCTTTTCTGTCTTTATCGTAGCACTGTATGGTATGTATTTTTTATTAAGCGCCCGGGGCAGGATTTCGCTGTCAAATGTCATCCAGCGGCGGGGGCGGCCATCGTCCATAACAAAGGCGGCATAGCGGTAGGGCCGGGGTATATGGGCTGTTTCCGGTGCGGTTTCAAAGCCGGCCACAAAGGCTTCCCACTTTGAGCCTTTGCCGGTGCTGTAAACATAGGCTGTAGGGATGCCTATCCAGCCGGTGGGGATGTTGTAGACAAAGGTGAATTCCTTGTAGCCGTCCTTTGTGGGGCGGTGGCAGGAATAGAGGATATTTTCCATAGCCGGGTCAATATATGTGATAAATGAGGCAGGGTATATCATTCTGGCAATGTTTATATCGTATGGGATGCCCAGCTCTTTTCTCTGCCGCTGTGTCATCACAATATAGCCCGGCGGCAGGATGTATTTTTCCAGCGTTCTGCCATCATAGTCATATTTTATAAAGCCTTCTTCCACGGTGTTGTCTCTGTCTGTCATATAGGCGGAAAGATAGCTCTGGCCGGCATAGGTGGTGTCTGTCAGCAGTACGCCGCCGTTGTCTGCAAGGGCGATATCTGTCCTTGAAGAGCCGTTTATTTTATAATCTGAAAACACCACGATTTTGTCTTCTCTTGTGATTATGTATCTGTCGCCGCAGAGATTTATATTCGTACCGGTGGTGGCGGAATCCACACTGCCGTCTTCCTTTTCAACATGGACTACGTGGTGAAACACCTGTGAGGAAAGCTGCTGGCGGCCGTCGTTAAGCAATAAGGTATAACCGGCATTCCTGCCCGTGATTTCTGGCGGGTTTTTCAGGGAATAAAATAAATCTGCACCGCGGAACAGCCGTAGCTTGTGGCTGTTGTACAAATCAAAAACTGTGGCTGTTTCAATCTGCCGCTGTACCTCTGCCGGCAGTGGCAGGGTATATTCTGTGCACCACACCACTGCAGCCATTGTGAAAAAGCCGGTAGTGCAGGCCTTAAACAAAAGCTCTGCCACTTTAAAAAGGCGTGTTATTTCTGTTTTTAAATCAAAATTTTCTTTATTCAATATCTTCATATAATGTATTTATGCTCTTGTCTGTAAAATCGACTGTTACTGTGGCAGGGAATGCCGCCGAGGTGATTCTGACGCAGCTGAAATCACTGCCGGCCGGCAGCACTGTGAGCCCAGAACCGTGGGCGGTGCCGGCTGCCGTAAAACCCGGTGGCAGAACATCGCTGTGGAAAACCACAAACCCTGCCGGGATTCCATTTTTGTTGCGGTACGCCCCATAGCTGTAAGGCCGCTGAGTGCAGGAAGAATCCGGGCCGGTTTCAAAAGAAAGTATGCACACCATTTCATCGCCGGCCTGCCTGTATGCCAGGGTATGGGGTATACCAATCCATTCTGTGGCTGTATTGTATACAAAGGAAAATTCCTCATAGCCATTTTCAGTGGGTCTTTCACAGCTGTAAAGTATATTCTCCCCTTTGTCATCAAGAGGAATCACACAGCCTTTGGGGTTGATAAATCTGTTTTTCTCATTGAACAGCTTTTTGGGGTATATAAGCTTTCTGGCTTCCATATCTGCTGTGATATAGCCCCGGGGCAGCGGATACTGTGTGACTATATCATTTTCCCGGTTGTAAATGCAGAGCATATCGCCGCCTTTTCCCCCGGCGGCAATTATCCAGCCATCTGCAATCTGCGCAGTGTCTGCAAAAACTGCACCGGGCCAGGCCGGGACACGCCCGACAAATTCCATAGAGCCGTAATAAAACAGGTCTGCCGGTTTTTCATATATCTCAAAGCCGGTGCTGTCTGTAAAAATCATTCTGTTGCCGCTGAAAGTAAAAGTTTCCGCCGGAATGGAAACATCGTATGTGCCGTCCGGCAGTTTTATATAATTCAGCGGATAGGTGCCCCTGATTATTTTTCCTCTGGCCGTTCTGATTTCCGCCAGATAACCGAACTGTACACTGTCCCCTTTTACACTTCTGCCGTAGGGCTCAAGGCCGTTGTATTTAAAATTGGAAGTGAATATTTTATATGGGGCAAACACATCCTCCATCTTTAGTTTTAACACCATATCCTTTACCTGCTGTGGAACAGGAGTGTGGGCAGAGGACACTATGGCAAAAATCACCACAGCGGCAATACACCACTGCAGTTTTCCGGTAAGCCACCGCAGGAAAGCCCATATTCTGCTGTCTTTTTCCGGTGTATCTGCCCGGTGAGGAAATCTGCTGTCCATAATGCCCTCTCTGTACAGGTTTGTGCCATTTGCTGTTTACTGATATGCAAATCCACTTTAATCTTATCTCTATTTTACAATTGTAGTGGAATAAAATCAATATCTATATGTGATAAATATGTAAAATAAAAAAAGACAGGGTGAAATCCTGTCTTTTTATGTTATTTACTGTTATTTATAAGGCTGTGTGACAGTGAAAGTGCCGTCTTTGATATTCAGGCTGCCCTTTGCCAGCACAGTGTCCGTATCGGCCTGTGTCACAGTGAGATTCAGCTTTCCGCTGCGCAGGTATATATTCACCGGGCAGTGGCCTGCCAGGGCATTCATAGCTGTATCATATTCTGCAAGGATATTGCCGTCCTTATCAAGGTGGGCTATTTTGTATGTGGCTTTCAGCAGAGTCCGGCTGCCCTGTGCAAAACCATCAGCAGGGTTTTCATAATACGGTGTATCATAGTATACAGCGTAGACGCTGCCGTCCTCATTGCGGCGTGCAGATACAAGAATCCTGCTGTCTTTGTCTGTGTTCAGATTTTCGCCCAGGGGCATATAGTCAGCCAGTGACCACACCGGTGCAAGGGCTTCCATATCTGTGGAGTAGATGCAAAAATCGTTGTCCCCCAGTATATATACACTGCCGTCTGACATAAAGCCGGTTTCCCCGTCACAGGCGCTGTTTATCCTGCCAAGATGGGAAATAAACCTGATTTTGCCGGTGGAAATTTCCTTCAGTGCAATATGTGTGATCCCCTCTGAAGCCATGGGGTAAAGTTCGTACTGTCTGTCGGCTGAAAGATACAGTCTTTCGCCCAGCATATCCTCGCTGATTCTGTAGTGTGGCGAAACTTTGCCGGTGGAAAAATCCACATCCATTTCCAGACCGATTGCAGGCACTTTCAGCTGTGGTGTACCGGAGTGGATTTCCATATCCATTCTGTTTTGGTGGCTGCCCAGCAGATGCCTGCCCTCAAAGAAAAAGCTTTTTGCGTACTGACCGCCAACAGTTTTTACAAAAAGGTACAGCCGGCTGTCTGTAGTGCCGGTGTATTCCCCCTGGGCTGTGAGACAGTAGAGGCCGTATTCCGTGCCGCCCTTTTCAATATGGGCAAGGGGCTGTGTGGCGGAAAGCAGAATACCCTCTGCCGTATTGTAGTACCAGGCGGATTTCTGCCCGGTGGCCAGAATATCGCCGGCGGAGGTGAAAACTATGCCCGGGGTAAAGTTTTTGTCAAATGGCAAGCCGCCGGATTCTGCAGATTTCAGCAGAT
>JAFQAF010000181.1 GCA_017400025.1 Oscillospiraceae bacterium | reverse complement strand
CCCTTCTTTAAGTGTAATGGATTCTTCATTCAGTGAAAGCCTTGCTTTTTCAAAGTTTGCAGTAATTATAATCTGTGTGACACTTTCATCTACTTTAGGTACAGTAAATGTTACAGTTTTTGAATCAGGGTCTGACAGACCGCTGTAAGAACAGCTCCAGCCTTTGAAAACACCGCCGTTTTCATCCTCGGCTATTGCTGTCACAGCTTGTGATTTCATTGTACGTTTTATCTTCTGTTCAACTTCACCGGAAACCTTGCCCAGTTTGTCATCAGAGGAAACAAAAATCAGCTTGATTCTTGTGCCGCGTACTGCCAGAGGGTCTTCGGAGATAATACCTGTCGGAGTTTCTTCCCTTTCCGGAACAGCTTTGAGAGGTTTTGGTCTGGTGTCCTCTGTTATATACGCATGGGTGCGGATATAGTTGAACAGCGCCTCCATACCTTTCATACTGAGGTGCACACCGTCCCCGATGGTAAAGTCTTTTTTTGCGAAACCGGTGGTTTCATCCTTCAGAGCTTCGGCGCTGTTGAGGAACTTATATCCTTCAGTCTGTGCCATTTCAGACAGTGCCTTGTTCAGCTTGTCCACAGACTGCATTGTAATCGCCAGATTTTCGCGTTCCCTGTCTATAGGAGGAATTGCATTGATTATTATTTCAGCGTAAGGATAGGCCTTTTCTATGGCGCTGAGAGCCTCTTTATATTTTTCAATGAATGTTTCAGCTTCCCAGCCTATTGTATTGTTTGTGCCATATGTAATTATAATTCTCTGTGGCTGGATAATCTTCACTGCCTCAGGAACTGTAAGCGGTTCTTTGTAGCCTTTGAAATATGCCAGCTTCAGTGATGTGATATGCTGAACGCCCATTGATTCTACAGCCAGGATATTGTTCCAGGTTGTGTGGCCATACATCATTGTACGCTTTGTGTTGGAGTCACCTATAAAAAGGGTGTTGTCAATATATTCATGGCCTGCATCTTCTGTTTCGGCAAGGATTGTATTGCCCAGCTGCTCCACATCCAGAGCATTTTCTGTGCTGTCATAAGACATATCTGCTTCGTTTTCCACATAGTCGCTTTCCGGCTCTGTTTTGCCGCAGGCAAACATTGAAAAGCACATTACAAAACAAAGCATGCCGGCAATGATTCTTCTGAACAGACCATTGCCCTTTTTTAATGTTTTTTCCATATCCATAACTTTTCTCCATTGGAAGTATTACATATTTAATATCATACTATATTTGGAAAGAAAAATAAAGATTTATTTATAAGTTAATATTATACACCATCTTTAATAGCTGCTACCTGTGCTTTAAGCATAAGGTTTTCTCACTGCATAGCTGTGTCTACAGCAGGCGGTGTTGCTGTCTGCTGTGCAGGTGGAGTCTGCCCCTGCTGCTGTTTTGCCATTTTTTTGCGCTCTCTTGCAAGGCGGGCGTCAATTATAGCATCCAGCTCCTCCTGTGTTTTTGGCAGGCCGTTTTCCGCTGCCTGTGTTTTTGTTTCTGTGCCCTGGTCTGTTCCCTGGGCAGTCTTTGTTTCTTCTGTTTTCAAAGACATATTTTTACCTCCGTTTTATGCTCGTCAGCAGCCGACAGTTTTTTGTCTTAACGTTTTGGACATATAAGAACCCTGTGTACTTTCGCCCACAGGAACCTTGTTACTGGGTAATAGTAACCCCCCGGCAAAGCCGGGGGTTCTTCATATGCGGGCAAAGCCCTATGTTACTAGCAGCATCTTAAGATGCATGACGATCTGACCACTGCGAAAGATTATTACTTGCTACCCGTGAACGGGTCTACATACTCTTTGAGTGTCATTTGGTCGTTTATTTGGTCTTCTTTTAATTGATTTTGTATATACTCTGCTATTCGCTTTGTATTCTTTCCTGCTGTATCCACATAATATCCTCTGCACCAGAATGTTCTGCTGCCATATTTGTACTTTAGATTTGCGTGTCGCTCAAATATTATCAGGCTACTCTTACCTTTCAGGTATCCCATAAATCCTGCTACACT
>JAFQAF010000180.1 GCA_017400025.1 Oscillospiraceae bacterium | reverse complement strand
TACGGCCAGACAATAATTGTAAAAAGCCCGGAATATGCATCTGAAGAACAGGTGAACTATATTGCTGATTACTATCAGGAATTTGAGGATGCTGTCCGCGCAGACAACGGCATAAATGAACAGGGCAAGCACTACAGCGACTATATGGATATGGAATCTATGGCAAAAATGTATGTGTTCCAGGAATATGTGAAGAACCTGGATGCAGGCCTTACCTCATTCTATCTTTATAAAGAAGCAGGCGGAAAGCTTGTGGCTGCACCTGTATGGGACTTTGATATGGCAGTAGGCCATAAGTATAAAGTAGGTTCTGTGGAACTTGCGGATTCCAGAGGCTACCTTGCTACAGGCAGAAAAGTATCTGACGATATTTACACCATCATTTCACTGCTTTGCCAGCACGCAGAGTTCAGACAGCTGGCTGCACAGCAGTGGGAAGAATGTTTCCGGGATAAAATTGTTCCTCTTGTTGCAGCAGTTGACAGCACTGTAAAGGAAAACCATGCATCCCTTGTAATGAATAAAAACAAATGGACAGACGGCTTTGTAAGAAGCGTGGCAGATGTTACCCAGTGGTACAACAATGAAGTGGAAGAAATGAAAAACTTCCTTGAAATGCGCGCCGGCTTTATGGACGAAGAATTCTCACAGGACAAAGTCTATGTTTCATACCGGTCAAATGGTGCAGAAGGTGAAATGCTGGACGTTAATGCCTATGATGCAGGGGATTCAGCAGAGGTAAAAGACAACGCTTTCACCAACGGCAAACGTGAATTCCTTGGCTGGAACACAGCACGGGACGGCAGCGGTACAGCATATATGCCGGATGATGAATTTGAAATAACAGAAAACACCACTCTCTATGCACAGTGGGAAAAACCTTCATTCTTTGAAATGATTGCAGAATTTTTTGCAGGCTTATTCTGATAAAAAGGAAAACAACAGATGTATATTCGTAAAATAAAATACAGTTTATCTGCTTTTATCACTGCAATCTTTGTAATCTGCCTTTCTGTTTTACCTGCCAGTGCAGAAAGAACAGTAAATATTCCATATTTCAGAATAGAGTTTCCACTGGGTGATACAGGTGAAATATATTCCACAGCTGTATGGGACCCGGATATTCCACAGAATAATGACCTGTACATAACACTGCCGGGATTTGCAAAAAACAACGCCCTGGCTGTTATCATAAATGAAACCGACGAGGTCCTGCTGGACGGCACAGAACTGGAAAACCGCCGGGATATCACCGGCCTTTCCGAAGGTGTGCACACCCTTGAGGTAAATGATGAGGCCTTTGCACTGACTGTTTTTTACACTTCGGATATTCCCACACTGTTTATAAACACAGAGTCCGGCTCTCTGGACCGCATTCTGGCTGACAAAAGCTATAAAGAACAGGGTTTTGCTGTTATTATGGACGGCGAAACCCTGGAATACAGAGGCCCGCTGGAGTATATAAAAGGCAGAGGCAATGATACCTGGACCTACAGCAAAAGACCTTTCAATATAAAATTTGAAAGTAAAGTGGACCTTTTCGGAATGGGAAAGGCAAAAAAATGGGCTCTGCTGGCCAATATGAATGACCCTACCGACCTTAAAAGCAAACTGCGGTTTGGCTATGCAGATGCTGTCGGTCTTGATTTCTCACCATCTGCAACAGCTGCAGACCTGTATATAAACGGTGTTTACCACGGCCTTTATGACGTAGCGGAAAATATAGAAACCGGAGATACCAGGGTGGCCATAACAGACCTTGAAAAAGCAACTGCCCGGGTAAATCCTGCTGCAGATTTGGAAAAACTGCCTCTGAAGGGGGATAGAAGCGATACAAGCCATCTGACAAAAGGCTCTTATAAATATGTGGATATCGCTGCTGACCCTCAGGATATAACCGGAGGTTATCTCATAGAGTGCGAAATAGGCACACGTTACAAAAAGGAAATCAGCGGCTTTGTCTCCGGTTATGGCCAGCCCATAACTGTGAAAAGCCCGGAATATGCCAGCAAAAAAC
>JAFQAF010000179.1 GCA_017400025.1 Oscillospiraceae bacterium | reverse complement strand
AAAAGAAATTATTATGATTGCTTTTTACAGGCGAACAGGTGTATAATATAAACAAACAATTACATAAGGAGAATATGTATGAATTATCAGGTTTCCGAAAACGTAAAAAACAAAATGGCTGCACTTGTTGCAGATGAAAAAATCAAAAAGGCCCTTGATTTTATCAGAGATGACCGGGACGTTATCCTGGACAAGCAGTGTGAACTGACTCTTATACCTGCACCTACACATCACGAAGCAGAAAAGGCAAAACGCTTCCTTGAAATGATGCAGGAAGAAGGCCTGGAAGGCTATATTGATGATTACGGCAATGCTGTTGCAGTACGCAAAGGTACAGGCGGCGGTAAAAACGTGCTGGTGGAAGGCCATCTGGACACAGTTTTCCCTCTGGACACAAAACTGGAAATCATCAGAGAAGGCGAATACATCAAATGCCCTGGCATAGTTGACGATACACGCGGTCTTGCTGCTGTGCTGTCCACAATCCGTGCACTGAACGCCGCTGACATCCAGACAAAAGGTGATATCCACTTTGTAGGCACAGTAAAAGAAGAAGGTACAGGTGCCCTGCGCGGTATGCAGTATTATGTTCAGCATCATCCGGAACTGGATGCTTCCATCTCTGTAGACGGCGACGGCTGGTCAGACATCACATTTGAAGCAACAGGTATACAGACATACGAAGTTGTGTTCCACGGCATCGGCGGTCACGCTTCCGGCGCATTCGGCAAGGTGGCAAACCCTATCCACGCCGCTGCAAGAGCAATCGCAAAAATTGCTGATTTTGAAGTACCTGCATACCCAAGAACAACATACGCTGTTACAAACCTGGAAGCAGGCAACTATGCGGCTGTTCACGCCATTGTTCCTGCCGCTACAATCCGTTTCAACTTCCGTTCCAATGACCAGGGTGAACTGATGAAACTGCGCGACAGAATCTTTGCCGCTATTGATGAAGCATGTAAAGAAGAAACAGACCGCTGGGGTATGGATACAATCACATACACAGTTGAACACATCTGTGACGTAAACGCTGGCACACAGGACCCGCATACACCTATCGTTGAAGGTGCAGTATCTGTGGCAGAATTCCTTGGCGACGAAGCCGTACTGTCCAAAGGCGGCTCCACAAACTGCAACCGTGCTATCGAAGCAGGCCTCCAGGCTGTATGCCTTGGCGGCGGCAGAGACTATGGTGCAGGCTGCCATACACTGGATGAAAAATTCCTCGTTGACGGCAATGAACACAAAGGCTGCCAGGCTGCCATGCTGCTGGCACTGCTGTGTGCAGGCACAGACGCTGCAGACAGTATCTGCGAATAATTCCTTATTATCAACAACTGTAAAGGGAGGGCCGCGGTGCTCTCCCTTTCAGCTTTTGGTGCCAGACACGCTATTCACCGGCAGGCAATTTTAATCTGTCAGTAATGGCTTTATATAAAAAATAATGATATTTGTGCAAAAAGTATTATTTGCCTTTCTTTTTTCTACGAACAAACAATTTTATATATTTAAGCAATGTGATATAATCAAAATAATTAAAACGTTTATTAAATCACGGAGGACTAATTATGGAATTTTTTGACGTTATGAGAAGCAGAATCTCTATCCGCAAATACAAGGACACACCTGTAGAACAGGAAAAAATCGATGAACTGATTGACCTGATGCGCATTGCACCAAGTGCCGCAAACAGACAGGAATGGAAATTTGTAGCTATCACAGACGAAGAACAGCTGAAGAAAATGAGAGTTGCCTGCGAAAGCCGCGGCCCTGCAATGACTGCTCCGCTGATTTTCTGTATCTGTGCAACAGAATATGTGGAAATGAATGACTCCGGCTACAACCGCGGTACAATCGATGCTTCAATAGCTTCCACATACCTGCATCTTGCCACATTCGGCATGGGCCTGGGCTCCTGCTGGATAGGCTCATTTGACCCTGATATGGCTACAGAAATCGTTGGCTGCCCTGAAGGCACAAGAGTAATCACAGTTGTTACAGTCGGTTATCCGGACGAAGCACCAAACCCACGCCCAAGAAAAGCCTTTGAAGAAGTAGCAGTTTACAACAAATTCTGATAAAACATACAGCCGCTGTCACCGGCGGCTGTTTTATTTTTGCCGGCTGCATGGTATAATCAGTGTGAGGTGAGATGTATGAAAAATATTATAAAAATACTTTTCTGTGTACTGGCGATAGGTTTATTGTATATTGTTTCAAACACTGTTTCCGGGGACGGCATCACCATAGATGCAATCAGATACAATGAAGAAAAAGCAAAACTTGTTTCTGCACTGGAAAATGAGGACTATGAAAAAGCTGCCGGATATATGAGCTTTTATGGCTGTGAAGACACACGGCAGGCCAGAAGCGACTGGGCTGAAGCTATGGAAAACAGCGGCATAGCTTTTGAAAAGGTCAAACGGCGCAACCTGTACACCGATGACGGCATTACCCTCTGCCGTGCAGATGCCACCCTGCAGGACGGGACTGAAATCAGTTTCGGTATTGTGGTACAGGGCGGCGGGCTGTCAATCAGCACTGTGCATACAGAAAATAACCGGGAGTATTACAGCACACTGCTGACCACCTATTACCCGGGATAAAACATATCACATAAATCATAGAGCCGGGCTTTACTGCCCGGCTTTTTGTTCTGAAATAACTGTTTTTCACATATCTGCCCCGGCTGAATATACTGCTGTATGAAAAAGAGGTGGTATTGTGAACAAAACTTATACTGTACGCAGAGTCTTTGCTGAAGAGCTTGAAAAGATTGAAAAAATGTATGCACAGTTTGATTTTCTTCATTTCAATCCTTATAAAAGGGATTTCCTTGAGGAAATTCTTCTATGTGGCCAGATATGGGCGGTGTATGACGGGGATGATATGGCCGCCTGCAGCTGTATTTTTCCGGGAGATATGGCCGGCTGGTGCAGCACGGCGGCAAAGTGGAACGCTGAAGAGCTGCTGGATATGCAGGGCATAAACTATGCCGTGGCCGGATATACAGCCTGCAAAGAAAAGATTGCAGACGGGGAGATTACCGCCCTTTTCTGCAGGCTGTGGCAGTCTGTGGCTTTAAAACGGAATATTGAAAAGGTATTGTATCTGCACACAGCGCATATACATACTGATATGGGGCAGATACTGTCTTCCGGTTTCAGGCTCACAGGATTGCGAGGGCTGGATAGGCTTGTCCCCCACTATATTTTTATCCGGGAAACAAATGTAAAAAACCACTCTGAAGAAAAAGCCACAGAAATAAAAAAATGCCCTCCTGCTGATACCAGGGAAATATCCAGACTGTGCGAACAGGGCTTTTACGGCTATGATACCGACGCAGAGGGCAATATAATTTTTACCTGCAGGAGATGATTTTTTGAAAAAAGGCTTCCTTGTAAATTACCGTTTTCCCATTATACTGATAAGCTCCATTTTACTGGGTGCACTGCTTGGCCTGATTATGGGAGAAAAAGCTGCTGTGCTGGCGCCTCTGGGAGAAATTTTTCTCAACCTTATGTTCACAGCAGTGGTTCCGCTGGTATTTTTTACCATATCAAGTGCAACAGGAAATATGACAAATATGAAACGCCTGGGCAGGATACTGGGCTATATGCTGCTGACATTCCTGATTACCGGACTGATTGCCGCTGTTGTGATAATAGTGGCAGTAAAGCTTTATCCCCCTGCCGAGGGTGTATCCATCGCCCTGGAGGCAGGCACTGCCGGTGAAGCCGTGTCCCTGGCAGAGCGGATAGTGGACGCGCTGACTGTAAGCGATTTCAGCCTTATTCTTTCCCGCAGCAATATGCTGCCGCTGATTATATTCGCAGTGATGTTCGGCTGCTGTGCAGGCAGTCTGGGAGAAAACAACATTGTGTCCAGGGCTCTCAGCGCAATGAGCCGGGTTATGATGAAACTGGTAAACATGATAATGCTGTATGCGCCTGTGGGGCTGTGTGCATATTTTGCATCACTTACCGGGCAGTTCGGGCCCCAGCTTATAGGGGCATACGGCAGGGCAATGCTGCTGTATTACCCTCTGTGCGCTGTGTATTTCTTTATAGCTTTCGGCGGATACAGCCTGTGGGCCGGTGGCAGACAGGGTACGAAACTGTTTTTT
>JAFQAF010000178.1 GCA_017400025.1 Oscillospiraceae bacterium | reverse complement strand
GGCGGACAGGAACACGGTCCGCAGCACGATCCGGTTGACCTTCATGCCCGCATACCGGGCAGATCCGGGGCTGTCGCCCACCACGTTGATCTCGTAGCCCTGCTTGGTGTGCCGCAGGTAGATATAGATATTGAGGACCCATCAAAAGCTGATGTATATGACGTTGGCGTTGTAGCAGAAGTGAAGCAGGTTCTTAAAATGCAGCAGGACGGTATTGTAAAGGTAATGGTTGAATCCAGATACCGTGCAAAAACTGTCGATATTGATGATGGCGATAAATTCATTTCCGCTATTGTAAGGGAATATCCGCCAAATAAAATACGTTCAGGCAGGGAAAACATTGCCGAAGCTCTGGTACGTTCTGTGAAAGAAAGCTTTGAACAGTATCTAACAGTTGCACCAAAGCTTTCAAAGGAAGTAATTTCCAGAATTTTCATGGAAACAGATGAACACAAGCTGTGTGAATACATTGCTGCAAATGTAATGTTCAGAATTGAAGACAAAATGTCTGTGCTTGCTGAAAATTCCCTGGAAAAACGTCTTAACTATGTTCTTAAATTCATTACAAATGAATACCAGGTTCTTAAAATTGAAGCTGAAATCAAATCCAAAGTCCATGCTGAAATGGAAAAAAGCCAGAAGGAATACTACCTCAGACAGCAGATGAAAACAATTTCTGAAGAACTGGACGAAAGTGAAGATACCCGTAAGGAAAGCGATGAATACAACGAAAAAATCAAGGCACTCAAACTTTCAGCTGATACCGAAGCAAAACTTCTCAAGGAAGTAAAACGCCTTGAAAAGATGATGGGCTCATCCCAGGAAGCTGCTGTAATCAGAACATATATAGACACCTGTCTGTCACTTCCTTGGAATGTTTATACAAAGGAACAGAACAACGTGCTCAAAGCAGAACAGATTCTGAACAAAGGCCATTACGGTATGGAGAAAGTAAAGGAAAAAGTTCTGGAAATTCTTTCTGTAAGACAGCTTGCAGAGGACGTTAAAGGTCAGATTATATGTCTGGTTGGCCCTCCGGGTGTAGGAAAAACAAGTATTGCTTCTTCAATTGCAGAATGCCTGGGCAGAAACTTTGTACGTTTCTCTCTGGGTGGTGTAAGGGATGAAAGCGAAATACGCGGCCACAGGAGAACTTATGTAGGCGCAATGCCAGGTAAGGTTATGAGCGCAATGATCAATGCAAAGTCTTCCAATCCGGTTATCCTGCTGGATGAAATAGACAAACTGGCCAATGATTTCCGCGGTGACCCTGCTGCAGCCCTTCTTGAAGTGCTGGACAGCGAACAGAACCACGCTTTCACAGACCATTATATTGATCTTCCTTTTGACCTCAGCAATGTATTTTTCATTGCCACAGCAAACAATCTGGCCACAATTCCGGCTCCTCTCCGTGACAGAATGGATATTATTGAACTGTCCAGCTACACAAGAGAAGAAAAATTCCAGATTGCAAAAAGGCATCTTGTTCCAAAACAGCTGGAAAAGAACGGCATGAAGCCATATGTAAAATTCAGTGACAACGGTCTTTATGAAATAATTGACTGTTATACAAAAGAAGCAGGCGTAAGAACACTGGAAAGAACAATTGTTGACCTTCTGCGCAAATGCGCAAAGATTGTGGCTTCCGGCAAAGCTGAAAAGGTAACTCTCAACAAAAAGAAAGTTACAGAACTGCTTGGTGCTGAAAAGTTCAAACCAAATTCACTGGAGCTGAAAGATACAATAGGTCTTGCAAACGGTCTTGCGTGGACCAGTGTAGGCGGTGAAATGCTTCCTATAGAAGTAACTGTAATTCCAAAAGGCTCCGGCAGACTTGAACTTACAGGCAGTCTTGGCGATGTAATGAAAGAATCCTGCAAGATTGCTCTCAGTTATATAAAAGCAAATGCAGAAAGATATGAAATCGACACTGATTTCTCTAAAATTGACATACATATACACGCACCTGAAGGTGCTGTTCCTAAAGATGGTCCATCAGCAGGTATCACACTGACAACTGCTCTCCTTTCTGTACTTACAAAGCGCAGCGTAAAAGGTGATGTGGCTATGACAGGTGAAGTTACTTTACAGGGCAGAGTTCTTCCTATAGGCGGGCTTAAGGAAAAAGCTATGGCTGCCTACAGAGAGGGAATTAAAACAGTTATTATTCCTTTCGACAATCAGCCGAACCTTGAAGACGTGGATAAGGTTGTAAAAGAACAGATAAAATTTGTTCCGGTAAAAACAATCGACCAGGCCATCAGTGTGAATCTTAATTAGGTGATAAAATGATAATAAAAAATGCAGAATTTTTTTCTGCCTATGGCACAAATAAACAGCTTCCTGTTTCTGAAAAAGCTGAGATAGTTTTTTCCGGAAGAAGTAATGTAGGCAAATCCAGCCTTATAAATAAACTCTGCAACAGAAAAAGCCTTGCCAGGGTAAGTGGTGAGCCGGGTAAAACAGGCACAATTAACTTTTATACTGTAAATGACTTTTATGTTGTAGACCTCCCGGGCTACGGCTTTGCCAAAGTTTCTGACAAAGAACGCCGGAGATGGGATAAACTTATAAACTCATATTTTGAGTCAGGCAGAAATATCAATCTTGTTGTACAGCTTATAGACTGCCGCAGAGAACCAAGCAAAGATGACTACAATATGCTTGAATATCTCTCATATCATCAGATTCCTTTTGTAATTGCACTGACAAAAGGCGATAAGCTGAACAAAACACAGCAGAATGCTGCTGTAAACGAATTCAAAGAATACTGCAGGGATTATTCTTTTTCAGATATAATCCTTACAAGTACACTTAAAAATACAGGCATTGATCAGCTCAATGCCTGTATAGAGAGTTATCTGTAAAGGAGCTGGATTTATGTCTTACAAAGAATTCAGTTACTTTTACGATTATTTCAATTATAATGCAGACTATGATACACTGTTTTCCAAAGTCAGGGAACTTGCAGTAAGCCGGGGAGTTCATTCCGGTATAGCATGTGACCTTGGCTGTGGAACCGGCGAACTTGCCTTCCGTCTTGATAAAGCGGGCTACGATGTTATAGCTGTGGACAATTCAGATGAAATGCTGGATGTCCTCTTTGATAAAAGGGATGAAATAGAGGCGTACGGGGTGCAGATTTTAAAACAGGATATAACAAAACTGGATATGTTCGGCACAGTAGACCTGTTTACCTGTACTTTTGATACAGTAAACCACCTTTCAGGAATGGAAGCTGTTCAGAAACTTTTTGATAGAGTTTCACTTTTTATGCATCCAGACGGAGTGTTTATATTTGATATGAACACAGAATACAAACATATTAATATACTTGCCAATGAAAAATTTGACTTTATAGAAGATGAGGCAGACTGTCATTGGCAGAATACACTGTTAAAAGAAGAAAACAAAACAAAAATCTCAATCAATATTTTCGATAAACGGTCCGGCGAAGAATACAGTGAAGAATTTTATGAATGTTATTACACATTGGATTCAATAAAAACTATGCTTGAAAAAGCCGGTCTTGAAATAGTGGTTCTTATTGACGGGGAAGATTTTACACCGGTCAGGGAAGACAGCCAGAGATATTTGTTTATGGTAAAAAAGGAGCAATAAATGGCCAGATTAGTTAGAGCAATTTCGGATATGGGTGGCGTTGTTATCAGCGTAATAGACTCTACCGATATTGTAAAAAGAATGGAAGAAATTCATCAGCCTTCCGCAGTTGTAAGTGCCGCCCTCGGTAGACTGCTTACAGCTTCACAGCTTATGGCTTCAAATCTCAAGCACGTTGACGATTCAATTACTATCCGCATCAAGGCAGACGGTCCTATCGGTCTTATGACTGTAGGCTGCGACGGCAGAGGCAACTGCAAGGGTTTTGTTGAAAATAACATAGTGGAAGTACCTCTCAAAGCACCGGGTAAACTTGATGTTGGTGCAGCAGTAGGTAAAGACGGTTATCTTTACGTTGTAAAAGATATCGGTCTCAAAGAACCGTATGTAGGCAGCATTCCTCTTGAAAGCGGTGAAATTGCAGAAGATATCACAGCTTACTATGCATATTCCGAACAGATTCCTACTGTTTGTGCCCTTGGTGTACTTGTAAATCCTGACCTTTCTATCAAACGTGCAGGCGGTTATCTGCTGCAGCTGCTTCCTGGTGCAACAGAAGAAGAAATCACAATGCTTGAAAACAACATACGGAATGTTCCAAGTATTACTGCATTTTTTGAACAGGATAAAACTGTATATGATGTAGTAAATACTATCCTGGATGGTTTTAATCCAAATGTTCTCGATGAAAGCGAAGTACATTATCACTGCGACTGCAATAGAGACAGAGTGGAAAAAGCTCTTATTTCTATCGGTATCGAAGACCTGGAAATGCTCAGGGATGAGGAAGAACAGATAGAAATGGGCTGTCAGTACTGTGATGCAAAATATTATTTTACCAAAAATGACCTTGATAAAATGATAAAATCACTCAAAAAAGCTTAATCAATATTTTACCATCAAGTCAAATACTTTATTAAATAATAAAATAAATTATTTTGAAAATTTTTCAAAAAAAGTGTTGACTTTCAGCAATAGCTGTGGTATTATAACACGTCGCTGAGAGCTATGGGAGCATAGCTCAGCTGGGAGAGCATCTGCCTTACAAGCAGAGGGTCACAGGTTCGAGCCCTGTTGTTCCCACCATATCTCGGTGACAATATGCGGGTTTAGCTCATCTGGTAGAGCGCCACCTTGCCAAGGTGGAGGTAGCGAGTTCGAGCCTCGTAACCCGCTCCACAAAATCCAAGCCAAACGGCTTGGATTTTTTCTTTGTATTGGTTTTGGTTCCAAGATCCGAACAAGATGCCAAAAAAGCCGTTTCG
>JAFQAF010000177.1 GCA_017400025.1 Oscillospiraceae bacterium | reverse complement strand
GTAAATGGAATTATAGAAAAGTTTATTGGGGAAATCCGGCAATAATCCGGTGCAAGTTTCTGAATTTTATATAAAAACAATAAATTGGTATTGACTACAAAATAGTTAGCTTATATAATTGTTACATAAGCTAACTATTTTTGCGAAGGGGGTAAGAACACTGGAACGAACAAAAATAGAAAAACTCCATTTCAATATGAGAAAAGTGGGGCATAAATCACGTCATCTGCAGATGCAGCATTATCAGAATATAGGCGATTTGCGCATGCTGAGAATAATTGCACATCACGGCCCGCAGGGCATTATACCCAGCCAGCTGGCAGAAAGAATGGAAGTGGCCCTGCCCACAGTATCCCGGAAACTGAACGTGCTGGAAAAACAGCGGCTGATTGAAAGAAAGCCCTGCAAAACCGATAAGCGAAAGTCTTTTATATACATAACCCGGAAGGGGAAACAGCTGGTAGAGGAAGACTGGGCACGGTTTATCAACAGTTTTTCCAATGTATGTGAAAAAATGGGAGAAGAAAAAACAGCCTTGCTTACCGGGCTGCTGCAGGAATTCAATGAGTATCTCGATGAAGAGATACACCGAGAGGAGGATGACGGTTGAAACACGTTTTAAAACACGTAAAACCCTATCTGCCCCTAATGTTTACATCCATAGTTCTCATAGCTGTACAGGCATACTGCAACCTGGCACTGCCTGATGTTATGAGCCAGATTGTAAACGTGGGCATACAGGAATATTCGGCAAAAATAGCTGCAGCCACCGGCCGGGAAGCCCAGGCTCTTATGGCACGGCAGCAGCGGTATATAATAAAGACAGGCGGCAAAATGCTGCTGCTTGCCACAGTCACCAGCCTGGTGGCTATCACGGTGCAGTTCTGCAATGCCAGACTGGGCACAGGTCTTTCCCGCGACCTGCGCAAAACAATTTTTGCAAAAATTGAAAGTTTTTCCGGCGCAGAATTTGACCAGTTTTCCACAGCATCACTTATCACACGTACAACCAATGACGTGCAGCAGGTACAGATGATGTTCACAATGGGTGTGCGCACCATCGTTTTTGCTCCGTTTATGGGTATAGGCGGCGTTGTTATGGCTATGCGCAAAGCTCCGTCAATGGCCTGGATAAATGCCCTCAGTGTACTGATGGTAATAGGTCTTATTTCCATTGTTTATTCACTGGCCCTGCCAAGATTCCAGATTATCCAGACACTTGTGGATAAACTGAACCTTGTTGCCCGTGAAAGCCTCAACGGCCTGCTGGTTGTGCGCGCTTTTTCCACACAGAAATATGAGGAAGAACGCTTTGACAAAGCAAGCAATGAGTACAAAAAGACCAATCTCTTTGTTAACAGAACAATGAGCATGATGGGGCCTACAATGGGGCTGATACAGAATATAGTCCCGGTGCTTATTGTGTGGATAGGTGCAGAAAAGATTGCCGCCAGCCAGCTGCTGGTAGGTGATATGATGGCCTATATCCAGTATTCCGGCAATATTATGGGGGCATTTATGATGCTTTCCAGCATATTTGTAATGATTCCCCGTGCCATGGTATCCGTAAACCGTATCAGTGAAATTCTTGATACTGAAAATGTTATCACAGAAAAGGAAAACCCGGTGGAAATCCCTGCAGGCAGATGCGAAATCACTTTTGACAATGTGAACTTTGCATATCCCGGCGGCGATGGCGATGTACTGGAAAATATTTCATTTACAGCAAAACCGGGCCGGGTTACAGCCATTATCGGTTCTACCGGCTGCGGTAAGACCAGTCTTGTTAACCTTATACCGCGTTTCTACGATGTCAAATCCGGCAGCGTAAAGATAAACGGTGTGGACGTAAGGGATATTTCGCTGAAAAACCTCCGTGACCTTGTGGGCTATGTACCGCAGAAAAGCATTCTGCTGTCCGGTACAATACGCTCCAACATGATGGCTGCAAAGCCGGGGGCAACAGAGGAAGAAATGGAAAAAGCCTGTGAAATAGCCCAGGCAAAGAACTTTATACTTGAAAAAGAAGAAGGCTATGATGCACCTGTAAGCCAGGGCGGTACAAACTTCTCCGGCGGTCAGCGTCAGCGCCTTGCAATTGCCCGTGCCGTTATGAAAATGGCACCGATATATATTTTTGATGACAGCTTCTCTGCACTGGACTTTACCACAGACCTCAATCTGCGCAAGGCGCTGAACAGAAACCTGTCAGATTCCACAATCATTATTGTTGGTCAGCGCGTGGCCAGCATTATGGATGCAGACCAGATTCTTGTAATGGATGACGGCCGCATCGTAGGCAAAGGCACACATAAGGAACTGCTGGAAAACTGCGAGGAATACAGAGAAATCGCATACAGCCAGCTGTCCGGAGAGGAGGTTTAGCTATGGCACAGAGAAATACAGGCCCTAATATGGGCCCTCCCGGCAGACCGGGCCCCGGCGGCGGTGGCGGCGGACGTCACGCGGCTATCCGCGGCGGTGAAAAGCCAAGGGACCTTAAAGGCACTATGAAAAAATCCTTTGCATATCTGGGCTTTTACAAGGCAGGTCTTGCCATGGTTATGCTTATTGCGGCGGCCTCCAGTGTGTTCAGGGTTATCGGCCCTAATCTCCTTGGCAATGCCACAGACGTGCTTTACAAGGCTGTTGAAGCAGGTCTTGTAACCGGTAAAATAGTTATAGATTATGCCGCACTTAAGAAAATAGTGCTGTCGCTGTGTGCACTTTATGTGGTGTCCTATGTGTTTGCAGTTGTCCAGGGCTTTACCACTGCCCAGATTTCAAACAATATCACCTACAGAATGCGCAAGGATATCAGCGAAAAGATAAACAGACTACCTATCAGCTTCTTTGATGTTACCAGTACCGGTGACGTGCTTTCCCGCATTACAAATGACG
>JAFQAF010000176.1 GCA_017400025.1 Oscillospiraceae bacterium | reverse complement strand
GCCAGGCACAGCATTACCAGATACGCGGCCGCGTGCCCCGTTCCACCCGCAAAGCCTATCCATACTTAACCTTCCGCAAGGACAAGGAGCTGAACGAAATAGCTGTAAAACGTCTCAATGCAATCAAGGAGTTCACTTCATTCGGCTCCGGTTTCAAAATTGCAATGCGAGACCTGCAGATACGCGGTGCCGGCAGTATTCTGGGCAAAACCCAGTCCGGCTTTATGATGTCTATAGGCTATGACCTGTACATCAAACTGCTGAACCAGGCCATTGCCATAGAAAAAGGAGAAAAAATAAAAACAGAAAAATCAGACTGCGTTATCGATATTTCTGTGGATGCCTTTATTCCGGATAAATACATCTCTTCCACTGCCAACAGAATAGAGGCCTACAAACGCATAGCTTCCCTTGAAAGGGAAGAGGATGTGGATGACCTGGTGGACGAACTTCTAGACCGCTACGGCGATGTGCCGGACAGCGTTATGGGGCTGGTGGATATTTCACTTCTCCGTGTGCTGGCTGCATCTCTCGGCATTACGGAAATCGTCCAGCGCAAGGACAATATCATTTTCTACGGCAGTAAATACGGAGAAATTGATATGATGAAATTCCTCAGGGATGTGCCTTACAAAATAGGTATCAGCTCAACTGACAAACCATATATTTCGGCCACTATCCCCGGGGACAAACAGCCTCTGCAGGTTATGAAGGACACCCTGCACATACTGAAGGAATGTAAAACAGAACAGTGACAAAAACCCGGCAGCACGCCGGGTTTTCCTTTATATACAGGGCTTTTCCGGCTGTTCTACCAGCAATCGGTTGCCCTTTTCAGGGCGGGAAAGTATAATAAATGCATACGGGAGGCGATAAAATGTTCAGTATAGATAAAGATAAATTTGCAGCCTTTGTTTCTGCATTGCGAAAGGAAAAGGGAATGACCCAGAAGGAACTGGCAACGGCACTGTTTGTTTCAGACAAAGCTGTTTCAAAGTGGGAAACGGCGCAGAGTCTGCCGGATGTTTCTCTGCTTATACCTCTGGCGGAAATTCTGGGTGTGACGGTGACAGAACTGCTGCAGGGAGAAAGAATGGAAAACCCCCGGCCGCTGCCTGCTGAAAAGGTGGAAACTCTGGTGAAAACAGCAGTTTCCATAGCGGAAGAAAATAAAACAGACAACAGGAAAGGGTATATTCTGCCCTATGCTGTTTCTCTGGCTGTGGCATTGCTGGGGCTTTGCTTTATGAATTACAATGTTTCCTCCGGCTCGGCAGTTATGAAAAATACAGCTTTTCTTCTGGCGGCAGCCGCTGCTGTGGGGGCGTACTTTGTGTTTTTTGCCCCGGCAAAACTGCCCCGGTATTATGATGAAAATAAAATATCCTCTTTCAGCCGCGGACCTGTCAGAATGAATATGCGGGGTGTGGAGCTGAACAATTCCAACTGGCCCTATATTGTCAGAGGGCTGCGCAGGTGGGCTGTGTTCACACTGTTTACGGCGGCCTTTGTCACACTTGCCACTGCATTCCTTGTGGAGTATGTTTTTGTGGCCCTTTCGCCACCTTACCCCAATCCCCTGCACAGAGTGACCACCTGGGAAAACACTGTACTTGCTATCACATATTTTATCTATCTTGGCAGTATGTGTCTTGCCGTATATATTCCGGGCAAAAAGTACAAATAATACAATGCGGTAGCCTGCAAAAACAGAATATGGTATAATATTGTCAGAAAATTTACAGAGGTGACTGCAATGGAAATAAAACCGGGAATTTACAGACATTTCAAAGGCAACAGATACAGGGTGCTGTATATGGCCAAACATTCTGAAACCATGGAGGACATGGTGGTGTACCAGGCCCTTTACGGCGAAGGTGGAATATGGGTGCGCCCTGCAGAGATGTTTGCAGAAAAGGTGACAAGAGACGGAAACACTTTTCCAAGATTTGAATATACAGGCGAAGAATAAAAGGCGGCATCTGCTGCCTTTTGTTTTTTAATCTTTATACAATCTTTATACAATCTTTATACGTAAAGAGGTATAATGTATAGAAAGTGTAAACAGCTGCCTTTTTCTCCAAAATCGTGAAAATCCACAAAAAAGACTTTATTTTTAATTCTTTTTACACAAATTGATATTAATATATTTAATATGACACATAAAAAACATTAAATTGATTTATTTTATAAGGTATTTCAGTTGTAAAACCTTTGTATCAAAAAAGATATTTTTATATAGATATATTTTTATCGGATTTTTGTCAAATTGATAAAAAAATATCGATTTAAATATTAATATTTAGGCACAAACATAATTGATATTTGACCTTAAAATAAGCTATAATGTATAGGTAGATTTATAACGTGGAGGTGCACTATGGGCGGCAATTCGGGCAGAAACAATGTCTGGTACAATCTCAGCCTGCTGAGCCAGCTGGCCATATCACTGCTTACCCCTGTACTGATGATGATTTTTGTCTGCACCTGGCTGAAAAACAGGTTCGGCCTTGGCAACCGGATAATACTTCTGGGTATCTTCCTGGGAATAGGCAGCGGCCTTTCCACTGTATGGGTCTATCTGAAAAAAAGTATTAAAGATGCTGAAAGACAGCAGAAGGAGTACGAAGACCAGTTCAGATAAAAAGGAGGAATGAACTATGGCGAAGAAACAACTGGACGAAAACTTTGGAAAAGTTTCAAAGGTAAACATCATTCTTACTGTTATTGAAAACGTAGGTTTTCTTATTTTCGGCAAGTGGAATTTTACTGTGCTTCTGGGGTCTCTGTGGGGCCTGTTTATGACAACACGGTTTTTTTATTCAATCTGTGTGTCTGTACCCCGTGCCCTGTCCACAGATGACCCGGATATAGCTACCAAGCGTTTGCGCGCCAGCCAGCTGGAACGTACAGCAATACTGGCCGTGGGTGTTTTCATTGCACTTAAAGTGCAGTTTCTCTACTGGCCGGCAGCACTGATTCCATTGCTGTTTACACGCATTTCTATCACCTTGCTTCATCTTGACAGAGAGGAGGATTAAAAAATGGATATTGCCATTAACGGGCCTAAGATACTGTTTACCATACCCTTGCTGGGCGGTATAAAAATCAGTGAATCTGTTGTGCACAGCTGGATTGTACTGATATTGCTTTCTGCCGCATGCTACTGGCTGACAAAGGACCTTTCCGTTACCAATCCGGGCAAAAGGCAGATTGTGGCTGAAAAGATAGTCACCATGCTGCAGGGTCTGGTGGATATGAACATGGGGCCTCAGTGGGCACATTTTGTACCGCTTATCGGCACAATCTTTGCATTCAGCTTCACATCCAGTGTAATGAGCGTGGCGGGCCTGCGCAGCCCTACTGCAGACTTTTCAGTAACACTGGCCATGGCACTGGTAACCTTTATGTTCATAGAAGGATACCACTTCAAATTCAAAGGTTTCCTGGGCTTCTTTACACGTCTTACAGAACCTGTAATAGTAATGACACCTATGAACATTGTCAGTGAATTTGCCACACCGCTGTCTCTGGCACTGCGTCATTTTGGTAACATCGCTTCCGGTGCGGTTATCACCACACTGGTATACGGCGCACTGGCTGCCTTTTCAAAGTTCATACTGGGCTGGATACCAAATACATTCATAGCCAGCATTCCAATTGCACAGGTTGGTCTTCCGGCTGTTCTGTCAATTTATTTTGACTTGTTCTCAAGCGCAATTCAGGCTTACATTTTCTGTATGCTGACTATGGCAAATATAGCCGGCACACGGGAATAAAAATATTTAAAATCAAAAAATATAACTAAAACTAAAAAACAAAAATTTTATTTACTTTTCGGAGGTTTATTATGGAAAGAGCAATCGTTTTAGCAGCATCAGCACTTGGCGTAGGTTTTGCAATGATCGCAGGTCTTGGCCCTGGTATCGGTGAAGGTTATGCAGTAGGTCAGGCATGTGCAGCAATCGGCCGTCAGCCGGAAGCACAGGGCAAAATCCAGTCCACAATGATTCTTGGTTGTGCTATCGCAGAAACAACAGGTATCTACTCTCTGGTTGTTTCCCTTATTCTGCTGTTTGCAAACCCACTCGTTAATCTCCTTTAATCGGGTTATCTTACAAAAACAGATAAACTGAGAAAGGAGGCACTTTCAAATGGATTACATGTCATTTTTTACAATCGATGTATGGACCATGATTTTTACATGGGTCAACATGATTATTCTGTACAATGTAATGAAAAAACTTTTGTTCAAACCGGTTATGAACATTCTTAACCAGCGCGAAGCTG
>JAFQAF010000018.1 GCA_017400025.1 Oscillospiraceae bacterium | reverse complement strand
TTGTAATTACTGCAAACTTCGAAAAAGTAAAGCTTTCACTGAATGACGAATCCTTTACACTTAAAGCAGGAGAAAGCAAAAAGCTTTCAGCCAGCATCACAAAGGGATTTGAAGGTGACAAGAGTATAAAATGGAAGAGCAGCGATGAATCTGTGGCAACAGTTGACAACAAAGGCAACGTTAAAGCGGTCGGCCCTGGCGAAACAAAAATCACCGCATCAATACTTGGCGGCGAAGTGAAAGACAGCTGTAAGGTTACTGTAAAGGCGGCTGAAGGAGAGGCAACACCAAAGCCGACACAGACCCCTGAAAATACCTCTGCAGCGACTCCTGCACCGGAAGCAACACCGGATACCAAACCGACAGAAAAACCGGAAATAAAGCCAACAGAGCCGCCTGTAAACGAACCTGAACCAACACGGAAGCCGGAAGCAACACCAGAGCCTGCACCGGAGGCAACACCGGCACCTACCCAGGCACCAACTCCTGCACCAACACCGGTTCCTACACCGGCACCTACACCTGTACCAACTCCGGAACCAAAACCTGAACCTCCGAAAGAAGAGGAGAAGAAGGAAGAGGAAAAAACAGAAGAAGCACGGGAAAATGCTGAAAATGCAGAATAATCATTCCGATAAATTAAAAGGCCACTGAATTTCAGTGGCTTTTGCAATAAAGAAAAGCTGTCCTTACGGACAGCTTTATTTTTTTATAAATTGAGAAGGGATACAACCTCTCTGATAACGCCTTCGCCGCCTTTAGCAGAAAGAACAGTATCGGCAGTTTCTTTTACTGCAACTGCAGCATCTGCAGGGCAGAAGCTGTAACCAACAGCTTTAAGTACGTCAATATCGTTTATATCATCACCGATATAAGCGATTTCTTCCATAGAAATACCGTATTCTGCGGCTATTTCCTTTACAACGGTAAGTTTGTCTGTTAGACCATTTCTGATGAAATCAAGCTTCATTTTGGCGGCTCTGCGTCTGTTCAGGTCTCTGTCTTCACCTGTTACAATACCGCATACGATGCCTTTGGAACGGAGAATGCTGAATGCCATACCATCGCGGGTGTTGAACTTTTTCAGTTCATCGCCGTTTTCGGAATAGTACATACCGCCGTCTGTCAGACAGCCGTCACAGTCTGTGATTACCATTTTCACAGCAGCTTTGCCGTCATCAGCCTTTACACCGTTTTTCTTCATCAGTGCTTCGATAATTACCCAGTCGCTTGGTTCGTCTATTTCAAAGAATGTATCTTCGTTCATTTCAACACAGCGCATATTGCCCCACAGGCGGTTGTTGTATTTCAGCACACCTTCACGGGAGGAAATATAGAAAGCACCGTTTTCTACCAGGTAACCGTCATATTCCTGGCGGCGTGGGCGGTGGAAAACATCGTAGTTTGTAGGTGCTACCAGGCCATTTTCGTCCATTTTCCAGTTGAAACGCTTCTGGCGTACCACAGACAGCACGGTGTCTGTATCTTCCATATTGAAAACCTCAAAGCCTTTGTTCAGGTCTTCGTAACTGAGCAGAGGGCTTGTAGCCTGAATGAGGACAATATTGTCAAATTCATAATTGTTGCAGAATTCAATCATAGCGGATTCTGTGGAGGCAGTATCGCTTGCTGTTTCCGGGCTTCTGCCAATTACCTTTACTTTCGGACAGTCTGTAAAGCTTTCAACTGTTTCTTTGATAATGTCACTGTCTGTAGCCACATATAC
>JAFQAF010000175.1 GCA_017400025.1 Oscillospiraceae bacterium | reverse complement strand
GGTATGGATAAATTCGCTCTGTCTGTTATGACAAGCGCACCAGGCGGCTTCCTTATCTTTGGTGTACTTATGGCTGCTGCTGTTAAACTTGAACTTGCCAACCCATCCAAACTGGGTGACGGCTCCGGCTGTGCAGGCGGCTGTATGGGTTGCCCATACGCTTGCGGCAAAGAACCAGAAGGAGGTAACGCATAATGGCAAAACTTGCTTCAATTTTCTTCAGCATGGTGCTCGTAAACAACTACGTTCTCGTAAAGTTCATGGGTATCTGCCCGTTCCTTGGTGTTTCCAAGAAACTTGACTCTTCCGTTGGTATGTCTGCTGCTGTTACATTTGTTATGATGATGGCTACAGCTGCTACATGGCCAATTTACAACTACCTGCTTGTTCCAAACGGCCTGGAATATCTGAACACAATCGCATTTATTCTGGTTATTGCTGCTCTGGTACAGCTGGTTGAAATCATCCTCAAGAAATACATTCCTGCTCTTTATTCTTCACTGGGTGTATATCTCCCACTTATCACAACAAACTGTGCTATCCTGGGTGTTACACTGCTGAACGTTGAAAGCGGCTACACATTTGTAGAAAGCCTTGTTGCTTCCGCTGGCGCAGGTATCGGCTTCCTTATCGCTATGGTTCTCTTCACAGGCGTTAGAAGCACTCTTGAATATGCAAAACCACCAAAATCATTTGAAGGTCTTCCAATCACACTCGTTGCAGCTTCACTGGTAGCAGTATCATTCATGGGCTTCGGCGGTATCATTGAAAGCATCTTCGGTACATTCTAAGGAGGTAACAAATGGGTATCACATCAGCTATTATGATTATCTCCGGCATCGGTATTATCGCTGCTGTTGTTCTTGTTCTCGCTGCTAAATTCATGCACGTTGAAGAAGACGAAAGAATCGGCAAGGTTCAGGAATGCCTGCCAGGTGCAAACTGCGGTGCTTGCGGCTATGCAGGCTGTGCAGACTATGCAAAGGCTATCGTAGAAAAAGACGCTCCTCTTAACCTGTGTATCCCAGGCGGTGCAGCTGCTGCAGAAGGCGCTGCAAAGGTTATGGGTAAAACTGCTGGTGCTACAGCTGCCAAAGTTGCAGTTGTTGCCTGCCAGGGCTTTGAATGCAACACAAGCAAAAAATTTGACTACCAGGGCATCACAACATGTTCTGCTGCAGCAAAAATGTTCAATGGTCCTACAGCATGTGCATACGGCTGTATGGGCTTCGGCGACTGCGTAGCAGCATGTAAATTTGACGCTATCCAGGTTGTTAACGGTGTTGCACTGGTTAACCAGGAAAAATGTACAGGTTGCGGCGCTTGTTCCAAAGCCTGTCCAAAAGGCATCATCCATATGATTCCGGACGATGTTAATCCTGTTGTTCTTTGCCAGAACGTTGACAAAGGCGCACAGACAAGAAAAGTTTGTTCCACAGGCTGTATCGGCTGTATGAAATGTACAAAATACTGCCCAACAAACGCTATCAGCGTTCAGAACAACCTTGCTTACATTGACCAGGAACTGTGTATCGGCTGTATGCAGTGTGCAGATGAATGCCCTGTTAAAGCTATCCACATTCCAAACATCAGAAAACAGTATTAATCTGATAAATTCAGAATCCCCTGCCATAAGGCGGGGGATTTTTTTATATCGGTTATTTTATTGTGCGGCTTTTGCAGGCAAAGCCAGCGAAGAAATCAGGTACAATTTACAGTCTGCATCTGAAAATACCGCTGGTTTCACCCCAGGGGTGGTAACCGGTTCCTATCCTTTCAAAACCGTAATGTTCATAATAGCCCCTATGGTCGCTTACAAGATAAAGGTTTTCAAAGCCAATGTCTTTTGCATCCTGCTTACCTTTTTCTATCAGCAGTTTTCCGTATTCATTCCCACGATAATCCGGTTCTATATAGAGAGCACACAGCCATGGGTAAAGGTCCATTCTGCTGATAAAATCGTTGGTTATCAGTCCGGCACAGCCTATAGGTTTTTCATTATCCATAAGCAGGTACCATTGTGGCAGGGGAGAAGGACTGCCGATACAGTGTGTTATGCAGTCGTCATATACCATCATGCTGTTTTCCGTGGCCCATTTTTTCTGGAAGTATTCTATTGCAACCTGTTTATAGTCTGGATTTTCCTTTATTGATATGATTTTCATATAATACACCTCATTTCGATTTACATAATTATACATCCTGTTGAGTTTTAAAGCAAGATACTTGTATATTTATGGATAAAGTGATAAAATAAATTCATAATTGTTATATGAGAGGTATTATTATGAGCAGAACAAAACTTGTATTGCTTGGCACAGGCACACCAAATGCAGAAGCACAGGGCAGTGGACCGTCCAGCGCTGTAATCGTTGATGACAAGGCATATATTGTGGATTTTGGCGCCGGTGTGGTACGCCAGGCATCAAAGGCTTTCCAGATGGGTATTGATGCACTGAATCCAAAAAATCTCAAGGTTGCATTTTCCACACACCTTCATTCTGACCATACTACAGGTCTGGCAGACCTTATTTTTACTCCGTGGGTGCTGGAAAGGGATGAACCGCTGAAAATTTTTGGCCCCAAAGGTACAAAACATATGGTGGACTGTATCACTGCTGCATACGAGATTGATATTGATTTCCGTATCAACGGCTTTGAAAAAGCAAACGGCGTGGGCTATAAAACAGAGGTTACAGAAATTACAGAGGGCATTGTATATCAGGATGAACTGGTAACTGTAGAAGCATTCACTGCTGTTCACGGCACACTGGAATGTTACAGTTACAAATTCACTACACCGGACAAAGTAATTGTAATTTCCGGCGATACCTGCCCTACACAGCTGATGATAGACAAGGCAAAAGGCTGTGACATACTGCTGCACGAAGTTTACTACTCTGCCGGTCTTGCCCAGCGCGAGCCAAAATGGCAGAAGTACCACAGTGAAGTGCATACAGGTGCTCTTGACCTGGCAAAAATGTGCTGTGAAATCAGGCCTAAACAGCTGGTTACATATCACAGAATCTATCACACAGAGGTTCAGCAGAACAAAATCAACATTATTTCTCATCTTAAAGAAAGAGAATATGCTATTCTCAGCGAAATCAAATCAGTATATGACGGTGCAGCCTGCAACGGACAGGACCTGGACGTATTTATCTGATAACACTGCTGTGCCGTAATCTAAAGAGGTATTTATTATGAGCTGTCTCTGGTTTATCTGGCAATAATTGAATCCTGATTTTAACTGTACCCGGCCTTTTATGAAAGGCTTTGTTAACTGTTGCCATTTAAAGGAGATATTATATGACTGAAAAATATAAAGCTTTAAAAGAAAAATTTAAAAATACATATTTTATAATAGGCACTGCCTATGCCGGAAAGTCCACACTGGTGAAAAATCTGGCTGAAAGACACAGCGGTATAGCCTGTGAAGAAAATTATCATGACCAATTGCAGGACACTGTGAGCGATGAGGAATTCCCAAATCTTTCCTACACAAAGAACCTTGTGGACTGGCATGATTTTAT
>JAFQAF010000174.1 GCA_017400025.1 Oscillospiraceae bacterium | reverse complement strand
TCATTTTCACGGGCGGATATAATCATTACCTCGTCAAAAACACCCAGCGCTTTAATCTTTTCAGCCTGTTCCCGGGCATCTGACTCTTTTTTGAGGGTGTCAATTTTATTTATAACAGCAATTGCAGGCAGGCGGCTTTTCTTTATGCTTTCCACAAGGGCAAGTTCTGCTTCATTGAAATCGCCGTATGGTTCAAACAGCATTACTGCCAGGTCTGTGTCAGCTATGGTTTTATGGCTGATTTTTACCATTCTTTCACCCAGCTTTGTTTTTGGTGCATGGATACCAGGAGTATCCATAAACACAAACTGTGTAGGACCTTTGGTAAGGATGCCTGTAATTGATGTGCGTGTAGTCTGGGGTTTCCGTGTTACGATGGCAATCTTTTCGCCCAGAACAAGGTTCATTAGTGAAGATTTGCCTACATTCGGTTTACCTACTATTGCAACAAATATTGATTTTGTTTCCATTTATTTTTCCTTTTCAGTGAAATTATCCATAGTTATAAAGAAGTATGCCCCCGTTGCATAGGCCAGAAGCCCGGCAGGATGAAGGATATTTTCTGTATAAAAACCAATGATGTTTAAAATACCTTCCCGTCTTGCAAACATGATAAAAGCCACAGCCAGTGCGCCCATAGTCATGATAAGTACAGCACCTGCCGCTGTATCCTTTGCGTCCCCCGCAGGCATCCAGTGCTCTGCGTCCGGTTTGTGCACGGCCCTTTCCACTGCAGTGTTCATAAGCTCAAAGGCAGGGATAAGAAAGGTGACCAGAACAACAACAGCTTTTTCTGCAGCTGTGAAGCTGTAAAACTGCATATGAAACCATACAAAAAACATGGCCACCATATCTATGCGCATATTTCGCTCTTCTTTTATACCCAGCTTTATACCGGCCAGGGCATAGCCCATACTTCTGAAAAATCTTTTAATCATAATTATTCTTCTTCGTCTGATGCATATGTAACAACACGTGGAAGGCCCATTTTAAGCAGAACTTCTTCTTCTTTTCTGCGCATTGTGGCTGCTTCCTCGCCGCCGTTTTCGTGGTCATAACCCAGCAGATGGTGCATGGAATGTACAGTGAGGAAAGCCACTTCCCTTTCTGCTGAATGGCCGAAGGATTCCGCCTGCTGCATAGCCTTTTCAAGTGAGATAACAATATCGCCCAGCATCATTGCACCTGTTTCAGGGTTTTCATCATAGATGCCGTTTTCCCCCAGAGGAAAGGAGAGTACGTCTGTTTCCACCGGCTTGTTGCGGAACTGGCCGTTGAGCACAGCAATATCGTCATTGTCAACAAGTGTAACGGATACTTCACACGGTTCCAGGATGTCTTCGTTTACCAGTACGCTGTTTACACTTTTTCTTATGAGTCGGCGCATTTTTGGTGTGAATTCCACCATTTTCTGTTCATTTTTTATCCATACTCTATTTGACATAATACTTTCTACCTGTAAATTTCCTTTCCGGCAGTTTCGGTTTTTCCGACGCTGCCTTTTCGTATGCTTTAACTATATCCTGCACCAGCTTATGGCGCACTACGTCTTTTTCAGTAAGGCGGACAATGGCAATATCCTCAATACCTTTCAGTATCTGCATAGCATCCTTCAGACCAGATTTCTTTTCCCGCGGAAGGTCAATCTGTGTGATATCGCCGGTTACAACAACCTTTGAACCTATGCCCATACGTGTAAGGAACATTTTCATCTGCTCTTTTGTGGTGTTCTGTGCTTCGTCAAGAATAATGAAGCTGTCGTCCAGGGTGCGTCCGCGCATATACGCCAGCGGTGCAACCTCTATAACGCCCTTTTCCATAAGTTTCCGGAATGTTTCCGGGCCCATCATATCAAACAGTCCATCGTAAAGAGGGCGCAGATATGGGTCTACCTTTGTCTGAAGGTCACCAGGCAGGAAACCCAGTTTTTCACCGGCTTCCACCGCCGGACGTGTAAGAATTATTCTTGACACGGCGCCTGCCTTGAAAGCCTTTACGGCCATTGCCACAGCAAGATATGTTTTACCTGTACCGGCAGGGCCTACACCGAAAGTAATGGAATTTTTCTCGATAGCTTTCAGATAATCTTTCTGCCCAAGGGTTTTTGCACGTATTGGCTTGCCCTTAGCTGTAAGCAGTACCAGTTCACCTGTCAGCTCCTTTGCTTTGCTGCCGTTATTGTCCACTGCCAGCGATGTGCAGTAGCGCACAGCCTGCTCATCCAGTTCTGTGCCGCGTTTATATAAATCTTCCATAGCCATAAGGGCGCTGATTGTGTTGTTCACATTTTCCTCTTCGCCGCTCACTTTGAATGATGTGCCGCGGCAGATTATCACTGCCTCCAGAGCCTTCTCCATATTTGAAATATTGCTGTTGAACGGACCGCATATTGCCAGGGCAATATCGTTGTCCAGAACTTCAAAAATTCTTTCTGCCAAATTCTCACCTCTTTGTTTTCTTAATTGATTAGTATACCATATATTAATAAATAAGTAAATATTTCAGGTCATATCGTAATACCCTTCAACTGTGCAGAAAATCTGTATCCCGTCATCCGTTACTGTATATTCAGCACTTCTGTTCAGCTCTTTTTTCAGCTTTGTATCCCGCATTATCAGATGCTGTATATGCGTCTGTGCGGCAGACTGCGCAGACAGCAGGTCAGAAGAAAACGTGATGTTTTCTTTTCTGTAAAAGTTTCTGGTTCTGACTGTTACCGGCAGGCGGAAACCCATCAGGCTGACATACGTCACAGATGTATTTACCGTGTAGTTTTTCCAGCCCGATAATTCTGCTTTTATACAATTGTGAACGCCAAACGGAGTATATAAAGTTATTTCCTTTTCTGTTTCTGCTGTGTAAACATCAGCCTGCCTGCTAAAAGGTATAAAAACAGAATAGTCTTTTCTGCAAAGGCCTTCTACATATGCTGAAGTATGCATACTGGAAACAATATTGTATTTGTCTGTTTCAGTATTTGATACCAGCACATCACCCGGTGAAACACTCTGCCCGGCCTTTACCGCAGGAAAGCCCGAGTAGACCCTTATTTCTGTAACCGTCCCTCCAAGTGCACACAATATATCTTCTGCAGACTCACCTGTGGTGAAATCTTCCCTCTCTGTGCGCAGATATATATCGCAGTCAAGGACTCCCCGGTAAAAATTCAGTGCAGCATAGGCAATCCTGTCACTTTTCTTTACAATTTCCTGCTGGACATAATAAAGTCTGTCCTTTGAAAAGAAACTGCCGGCATATATATCGTTTTCAAGCAGCTGTGCCACTATTTCGCTTTCTATAGTCTTATCTGCTACATTGACTTCTATTCTCCATATTATCCTTGAAAACAAAAAGCACAGTACAGCAAAAACAGCAGCACCGGCAAAAAGCCCTTTTCTTTTTCTGCAATATTTCAAGGCAGTCACAAAACGGCTTTTGTCTATAATTTTTACCCTGCACTGATATTTACGGCTCATACGTGCAATTCTGTGATAATTCGCCGCCACACAGCACGCTGTAAATCCCGCTTCCGTCTGCTGTATGTTTGTGAGAGTTATTCCGTTTTTTATTATGGCATTCAGATAATCGCTGTAAAACCCGTAACTGACCTTGAACTTTACCTCCGGTCTCATTCATTCCACCTCATACAGCTCAATTTTTTCTATCATCCCTGCAATAAATATCCCGTCGCCGGAACAGGACAGTACCTTCATCCCTTTTCCATAGATATATATACTTTTACCGGAAACATCAACTGATATCTTCATATCGGAATAATTTATATGGCCCACTGCACCGTCTATAATCATATTGCCGGCAGTATCAAGGGAAATAAAAGTATTCAGTATATTGCCTTTTCTGTCTGCCACAGACTTCAGTGCATCAAAAACGCTTTCAGTGTGTTTTTTTATCTTCATTATCTCACCTAAAATATATTTTTGTTACATATATATTAGAAAGTGAGGTGTGTATATGTTAAACAAAAACAGAATCGGCTCTCTGGGCTGTATAGCGGTGCTTATTCTATTTACCGTCAACTCCCATACTGTGGCAGCCAGTGTAAAAAACAGCCTGCTGCTTTGCTACAACTCTGTAATAGGTGCTCTTTTTCCCTTTATGGTTATCAGCAGTTATATGGCGGCCAACAATTATACTGCTTTTATATCCCTGCCTTTCAGAAAATTTGCACAGCTTATAAAAATAGATGATAAAGCCTACCCTGCTTTTTTATCCCTGTCTCTTATAGGCGGATTCTCCGTAGGTGCCATGATGCTGAAAAAACTTGAAGAAAAAGGTTACAGTGAAAACTGCCTGTTCACAGTTGCACCTTCGTTTATAAACAACTCTTTTTCATTCTGTGTATTTGTCATCGGTGCGGTTGTTTTAGGCAATATAAACACCGGTATTCTGCTTTATATTTCACTGTGTACCGCAAGCCTGATAACCACCTTCATACTGTCTTTCATCTACAAATACAACATTGTTTCACCCGCAGAAATCTGTGCAGAAAAAAGAATGAGCATAACAGAGGCGGTAAACCAGTCTGTTATCAACATTCTTTGTATATGCGGTTTTATTGTTCTGTGCAATGTATTATGTGAAGTCATTTCACTTTACATCTCCGGTCCGATGTGCCGTACAGCCTTATTCTCAGTTACTGAAATCACTTCAGGATGTGCTGAAATCATTGGAAATCACGGCAAAAATGCATATATGATATGTGCTGTACTCAGCTTCTACCCCGTATGTACGCTCTGTCAAGTATTTCACTTTACAAAGTCTGCAAAACTTATTCTTAACCTGATACTTTCCAGGATAATACATACCCCTGTAAGCCTGTGTGTTTTCTCTGTACTGTGCAATCTGTTTCCTGTTGCTTCCGATGTGATAAGGCCGGACAGCATTGTAGTAAGAACTGTATCCAACACAGCTGAAACATCTGCAATTCTGTATATGATTGCACTGTGTTTTGTTATGATTTCAGAAAGCAACAAAATATTTACTAAACACAGAAAATGATGTATACTGTTATCAGGAAGGTGATTTATATGGGATTATTCAAAAACAGCAAAAAGCTTTTCGGCAAAAAAATTGCCCCTGCCTGCGAATACTGTGAATTCGGAAACCGTTCCACAGACAATGCCATGATTTTATGCAGCAGGAAAGGTGTGGTTTCGCCCTATTATTCCTGCAATAAATTCACATACAACCCCATCAAACGTATTCCTAAAAGACGTCCTGTACTTCCCGAATATACAAAGGATGATTTCAGGCTGTAAATCTGTAAACAAAGCTCCCTCTCTCCAGGGGGCTTTTTGATTTTTATATCTATAATTCTGACCATCTGTTTATATTCGCTATTCGATTTATTTGAAAATATAAAATCGATATTTCATCTGTATTTTGCAACTTATTTCTTTTTTTAACAAACTGTAAGCTGTTATACGCTTTATATTTTCAAATA
>JAFQAF010000173.1 GCA_017400025.1 Oscillospiraceae bacterium | reverse complement strand
CCACAGCCTACATCACAGGCAAAATCGCCACAGGTGACAGATTCATCGGCGAAACAGCACAGAAAAATGCCATCGCCGCATTCTGTGACCCTGACTGTGTTGAAATGGAAGGCGCCGCAATTGCACATATCGCCTGCAAAAACGATATTCCCTTTGTTATCATCCGTGCAATGAGCGACAACGCAGACGAAACAGCAAGGGAAGAACTGGTGGAAAAACACTTTGATATTTCCGAATACTGCGACAAAGCTGCAGACATCTGCGAACTGACCATCAAATACTGCTGAGAAAGAAGGTACCTCTATGGCAGACCTGAGACTTGTTTACCACGCTGACACCCAGGGCAGAAAATGGCTGGCCGCAGCAATGGGCAGCGGCACAAAGCTGGAAATCCCGGAGGATGTCTACGGCATAGTGGGGGCTGCCTTTATGATGACCCCACAGCTGGCAGAGGTGTATATTCCGCTGTCAGTAAAGGAAATAATGGGCGATACCTTCGGCGGGTTTGATTCCCGTCTTACCATATACTGCCGGGCAGAGGAAAAACCGCGGGGCTGGCAGGACAGCGAAATTCACCTCAACAGGGAAGAAAGCGGAATGGAAAGAATACACAACTACTGGCTGGGCAGTGCAAAGTTCACCTTTGATGCCGGCGGTATTCTCACATATCTTCCGCTGAAATACCGTGACGGCCGGCCAAAGGTTGTATGGGGATATAAAAAATAGTATAAGACAAATAAAATGCAATGCGAAAACCGCATTGCATTTTTTGTGTCATAAATTCTGGTGATGTATACAGAACATTGTGAATCAGTTTATTATAATGTGCCGCATTTATATATTACAGCGGCTGTACTGCCAGCAGTGCTTTTTTGGTTTCTTCATCTGCAAAGCAGGCTTCTATTGCATAGTTGTTCATTTTTACTATGTCCTCGTCGGTAAAGCCCATCTTTCTGCACAGTTCATATTCCTTTTCCAGGTCTGTGTCCAGCACTGTCATATTGTCGGTGTTCACTGTCACCCTTGCACCTTTTCTGTACAGTACATACAGCGGATGGCTTTCGTCCCCCTGCAGGCCGTATTCATAGGACAGACTGCTGTCCGGGCACATTTCCAGGGTTACGCCCTTTTCAATCACCTTTTCTGTCAGCTCTTCAATCAGCGCCGCCTGGTAGCCGTGGCCTATACGGGATGTGCCGTATTCCAGGGCGTCTGCCACCGTGAATTCGCTGTGGGTTGTGGCTGGCACACCCAGCTCTTTTGCCAGGGCAAAAATATCCGCATATTCCGGCATTCTTTCCTCATAGCCTGCCAGGTCCACAGCCACTACGCCTTTGCCCAGATATTTCTTTGCCAGGCGCACTGTTTCCAGGTTTTCTTCGTGATTGTCCATAGGGTCGCAGTGGTTCATTGCGCACACAATCAGCCCGGCTTTAAGTGTTTTACAGCCGGCCAGACCCTTGTTCAGCCCTTCGATTGCGGCTTTTACGGCGTCCTCCTGGGTCATACCCTTCTGTGTGTGGTACTGTGGTGCAAAGCGCAGTTCGGCGTATACCAGCCCCTGGCGCTCCAGCTCTTCCACCAGCTCCTGTGTTATACGGCTTATGCCCTCTGCGGTCTGCATTGCCCTTATAAGCGGGTCAAAGGTAAGAAAATCCGGGTCGT
>JAFQAF010000172.1 GCA_017400025.1 Oscillospiraceae bacterium | reverse complement strand
CCCGGATGAAAATCAGCTGGCGGAGATGGTGGCAAAACTGAAAGCGGAAATAGAAAAACTGATCTAGGTTTAGGGTGATATGGATTATGTAAGGGAAGCGTTGCTTCCCTTTTTATTTTCATTAATCATAATGAGCAGATGCCGGAATATGTGTAATACAGGATAATGGCGGGGGATTATTAATGGGGTGATGAGGGCACCGTCCTTTTTTGTGGGATGTCCGGAGGCCATCCCCTACGTGGAGGGTGTGGAGATTTTTTTTGCAACGGGACGTCCGGAGGCCGTCCCCTACGCGGAGGGTGTGGAGATAGAGAAAACGGGCGTATGAAGGTATCCGCCCCTGCATAATGAGTGTATATGATTGTAAACGGGGAAAGATACAGCTTTTAAATTATTCAAGTATTGCCCGGGAGACTTTGGAGTGGGCGTCAGGGTCGTGGGCAGTGATTACATTGCGGTAATAGGTGGTGACGGTAGGGTCCAGAAAAGTGAGAATTCTTTCAAAGCCTTTCAGATTTTCAGTATTTATATTTGTGGAAAGGCTGCTGTATGAATTTATGAACTGCTGTGAAGTGAGGGAGTAAAGCTCCCGGCCATTGTGAAAAAGCAGGAGATATGCAGTTTCGTTAAGAAAGGCAAGGCCCAGGTCATTATCGAGAAAGGTTTCCGCCTTTTTCAGCATATTCACAAGGCTGCGGGTATCCAGTTTTTCGGCGTTTTTCAGCAGATAGTTTTTCACTGTTGCAGGCAGGTTTTCCCCCAGCTCCCGCAGGCCGAAGTCTGTGAAATTTTTTGTTATCCGGCCGGCCTGGTCCCAGGAAAGGGACAGGTAGTAGTCTATATTTATGCCGAATTCCTGCTTTGTGTCCAGCACACACTGCATTATGCCGGCACGGGCGGCACTTTGTTCCAGACTGCGGCCGGTGGACTGATAGACATAGTCCGGCGAAATGGAAAGTATGCTGATTTTGCTCTGTATCCGGTTGAATTTGAGAAGAAAATAGAATTTCTGCTCGTCCCCGGCTTCCATAAGTATGGTTTTGGAATCGTTTACGGAAGGGCGGGCGATGGGTACACCCTGCTGGGGAGTGCCTGCAGGGGAGGTATTATAGGTGAGGCTGAGGTAAAGCAGGCCGTAGGCCCCCATCATAATGGAAAGTGAAATGAAAAAAGTGATGAAAAAGGCTTTTCTTGATGTCATATTAAATCTCCTTTGTCTGTGATTATTGGAAAAAATGGAAAACGTAAACCGGGAGAGGAGATTTTTATACATAATCCGGGGAAAGATAAAATCTGCCGCAGATTTTTTATATTTGCCTATATATAAATAAAATTTCCTATTGTTATAGAAAAAAGATTATGATAAAATGATAAGTTAGATAAGTATGTTAAAGGAGAAGAAAAATGAGCGAATGTATTGCTGCTATGGCCACCGCACCGGGCAAGGCATCCCTGTGCAGTATAAGAATTTCCGGCGAAGAAGCCTTTGAAATTGCAGAAAAAGTATTTGTTCCTTTTAACAAAGCAAAAAGTGTAAAAGAAGCAAAGGGCTATACCGCCCTGTTTGGCTCTTTCTATAGAAAAGGCGAGGAAGTGGACCAGGCTGTGGCCCTGTTTTTCCGCGCACCAAGAAGCTATACCGGTGAAAACGTGGTGGAAATCAGCTGCCACGGGGGCAGTGCAGTGGCTGACCAGCTGCTGAAGGCCTGCTATGAAGCCGGGGCAAAGCCTGCAGGTGCAGGTGAGTTTACAAAACGCGCATTTCTCAACGGTAAAATGAGCCTGACCCAGGCAGAAGCCGTAATGGAAATGATAAACGCCACATCTAACCAGGCACTGAACGCCGCCAAGAGCGCACTGGAGGGACATCTGTACAAACGTGCCGCAAAAATAAGAGATGATTTACTTGTACTGGTAGGACATATTTCTGCCTATACAGATTATCCTGAAGAGGCTGTGGAAGATGTGACCGATGAAGAAGTGAGCGAAATTCTGACAAATGCTGAAAACAGCCTGAAAAAGCTGATGGACGGCTATGACAACGGGGCGAAAATCCGCCAGGGTGTGAACACAGCCATTGTTGGCAAGCCAAATGTAGGCAAATCCACACTGCTGAACGCACTGAGCGGCTTTGAAAAGGCCATTGTTACACCGATCGCCGGCACAACAAGGGACGTTGTGGAGCAGGAGGTTATTCTGGGCGGTGTGAATCTGATTCTGCAGGACACTGCCGGTATACGCGCCACAGATGATGTGGTGGAAGCCATGGGCATCCAGCGTTCACTGGACAGACTGCAGGGTGCAAACCTGGTGTTCTGTGTGTTTGACGGCAGCAATGAGATTGCCGCTGATGACATTGAACTGGCTGAAAGATGCCGGGGGCTGAACCGCATTGCAATTATCAACAAGCAGGACCTGGAACAGAAATTTGATGTTTCACAGATTGAAAAGAATTTCAAAAAGGTATTGTACATCACAGCAAAGGATTTCTATATGTCCAAGGAATTTGAAAACGATGTGATGGAAGTGCTGGGGGTTGCGGATATTGACGTGACCACCGGTGCAATTGTCAACGAAAGGCAGTATGAGGCTGTGAGAACAGCGTATACAGCTATCAAGGATGCAAACGACAGATTCAAGGAAGGTTTCAGCCTGGATATTATCGGCGTGGCCGTGGATGAGGCATTGTACGCAGTGTACGGCCTGACAGGTGAAAATGTTTCCGACGAAGTGGTGAATGAGGTGTTCTCAAAATTCTGCGTTGGCAAGTGATGGTTTATTATGGAAAATAATAAATTGCCCCAGAGAAAAAAACGGCGATTGAAGGAATATGATTACAGCAGCAGTGGTGCATATTTTATAACAGTATGCACACAGGGCAGGAAGCATATATTAAGCACAATCCGCGTAGGGGGCGGCATCCATGACGCCCCGGAAGTGGTATTGAGTGATATAGGAAAAATTGTTGACGGCCAGATAAAAATAATGAACAGCCTATATGAAAATATAAAGGTTGAACATTATGTGATAATGCCAAACCATATTCATATGATAATAGAAATTGATGACAAACCCGGGACGTCCGGGAGGCCGTCCCCTACGCGTTCAAATGAATACATTCCACGATATATTTCCACATTGAAAAGATTTGTAAATAAAAAATGCGGAAGATCAATATTCCAGCGCTCGTATTACGACCACATTATCCGCAATGAAAAGGATTATTTGGAAAAGAGGCGGTATATTGGGGAAAATGCCGTGAAATGGGAAGAGGATAAATATTACAATTAGTAATATTTATAAATAAAATTACAAATATTTATATTTAAATATTATATTCAACATATTTAATTGAATAATGTTGAAAATATCCGCAATTAAACAAAAGTTTGCTTACAATCGGTGAAAGGGATTGCAAAGTTAAAATAGCCATTGGAAAACCTAAAGGAGTAATTATGGTATTAGGAAGTTATGATGTAGTTGTTATCGGTGCGGGTCATGCCGTAATTGAAGCGGCTGTGGCCAGCGCAAGACTGGGCTGCAGGACCGGTCTGTTCACATTGACTCTGGACGGCGTGGGCAACCTGCCGTGTAACCCTGCCATCGGCGGTACTGCAAAGGGCCACCTGGTGAGAGAAATTGACGCACTGGGTGGCGTGATGGCTATTGCCGCAGATGCCACCAGCCTGCAGAGCAGAATGCTGAACCTGGGCAAAGGCCCGGCTGTGCATTCCCTGCGCGTACAGTCTGACAGACAGGCATACCACAGATATATGAAAAAGCTGTGCGAGACCACAGAAAATCTGGACCTGAAGCAGGCTGAAATCTGTGAAATCAAGTTCAATGAAAACAACGAACCGGTTGCAGTTGTGACACAGCTGGGCACACAGTATGACTGCAAGGCTGTAGTCATTGCCACAGGTACATATCTGACCGGCAAAATCTACGTGGGCGATGCCGCATACTATTCCGGCCCGGACGGCCACCACAGCGCCATGAAGCTGTCTGACAGTCTGAAAGCAGCCGGTATTGAGCTGCGCCGCTTTAAAACAGGTACACCTGCCCGTGTAAACAAGAGAAGCATTGACTTTTCTGTGATGGAAGTGCAGGAAGGTGACGAAAAAACAGTGCCTATGTCTTTTATGACAAGACACGAAATCAAAAATATTCTGCCTTGCCACATTCAGTATACAAATGAAGATACACACAATGTTATCAGGGCAAACATCCACCGTTCTCCACTTTACGGCGGCAAGATTGAAGGTATTGGTCCGAGATACTGTCCTTCATTGGAAGACAAGGTAATGAGGTTCTCTGACAAGCCGAGACATCAGTTCTTTGTGGAGCCTTGCGGCGCTGACACAGACGAAATGTATCTGCAGGGGCTGTCTTCCTCACTGCCGGAAGATGTGCAGGTGGCATTCTACAAAACAATCAAGGGGCTGGAAAACCTTGAGGTTATGAGACCTGCATACGCCATTGAGTATGACTGTGTAGACCCTCTGGAGCTGAAAGCAACACTGGAATTCAAAAAATATCCTCACCTTTACGGTGCAGGCCAGTTCAACGGCACATCCGGTTATGAGGAAGCTGCAGGCCAGGGGCTGATTGCCGGTATCAATGCTGCACTGAAGCTGAAAGGCAAGCCGGAATTCACTCTGTCCCGCCAGTCCAGCTACATCGGCACACTGATTGACGACCTTATTACAAAAGGCGTACTGGACCCATACAGAATGATG
>JAFQAF010000171.1 GCA_017400025.1 Oscillospiraceae bacterium | reverse complement strand
TTCTCTTTTACCGCATATTTTCATATTTGAATTCCTTTCTTGTATGTGGTTATATCATACCATTTAATATAATAACATATTTTTTTCAAGCTGTCTGCACAATCATTGCTGACAAATAACAGCAAAATGTACATAAATATTCCGCTGAATTGTTTTTGCTGGGAAAACATATTTATCGGGTTAGGTTACATCGACACAAAAATTTTACAAAAGATATACAAACTTTGAAAAACAAACAGCAGCAGGAGAAACAGCAGGATTAGTTAAAGCCATACCTTAAATTATTAATATAATATAGCTTTTTAATGGATATATCATAAAAAATAATTGTTTATACAACAAAAAAATTAAAAAAAATTAAAAATTTTTATTGCCAATGCTTTTTCTTTGTTGTATAATATTATCTTGATTGTAGCACTGTGTACGCTGGTGGCGTATTGTTGAAAATGTTTGTGAATTTTCAATAATACACCAAAGTGTATTCACTGCTGATTTGGTCAACAAGGCTATTTTGCCAATTATTATTTTTAGGAGTGCAGTAATGAGCATTAACAGATTTAAAGACACATTCTCAAGAATGTATCGCAATTCTACATATCGTCTCTGGCTCTGGGTGCTGGGCTTCTTTACAGTTCTGGTTACTTTTATCAAATACAAAGGCCTGAAAGGTAAAGACCAGTTTTCAGCAATCAAAGCTGAACTGAGAAAAGAATTGGAAGCAACTGACCTGCAGGATGAACTGTACCAGGCTGCTCTCCGCCAGGTTAAAAAGAAAAACGAGTACTTCAACAAAACTGTTTCCGATGCTGATGCTGAAAAGCAGGCAAAGGAAATTGCTGCTAAAAACTTTGAAACAATCCTGCAGGACAAAGCTAAAGAAAGAGCTGAAATGCAGGGTGTTCATGAAATCACAATGGCAGCAACCTATGCAGAACTTATGGACAACATGGCATTCAGACTGCTGTCATTTGTTCTTTCCTTCCCGATGTACATCGTTATGGTTCTGTTTATGAACCCAATCTCCAAGTATGCAACAGACCGTATCGTAATGATGATTTTCGTTCTGTTCGGTGTTGTATGGCTTGTATTCTCTATCCTTTACATTTCCCCAATGGACCCTGCTGTGAATATTCTGGGCCAGACAGCTACACAGGAAATGGTAGACCAGTGGAACCACACTTACGGTCTTGACCAGCCTTATCTGGTGCAGCTGTTTGAGCAGTTCAAAAACCTGATCACTTTTGACCTGGGTAACGCTTATCTGGGTAACGAACCTATTATGCCTGCCATTATGAACAAGTTCCCTATCACACTTCAGGTTACATTCTGGTCAATGATAGTTTCCCTTGGTATCGCTATTCCAGCCGGTATCATCTCTGCTATCAAGCAGTATTCTTCCTTTGACTACATCGCAATGTTCTTTGCGCTGCTGGGTCTGTCCATCCCTAACTTCTGGCTGGGCCTTATGCTGATTCTCTATTTTGCTATCGGCAAAGGCATCCTTCCTGCTACATATCAGCCAGGTAATGGCCTTACACTTATCATGCCGGCCATCGTTCTGGGTACAGGTATGTCTGCTTCCGTTGCACGTATGACACGTTCATCAATGCTGGAAGTTAAAAACTCTGACTATATCCTGACAGCACGTGCAAAAGGTCTGCCGGAAAACAAGGTTGTTCTCAAGCATATCCTGGGCAATGCTATGATTCCAATCATCACAACTATCGGTGCACAGTTCGGCGGTATGCTGGGCGGTTCCTCCGTAACAGAAAAGGTATTCAACATCAACGGTATCGGTTCCTTCATTGTTGAAAGACAGTACATTCCTGATATCCCTGTTGTTCTGGCAGGTGTTGTTTACATTTCATTCGTTGTTTCTATCGTAAACTTGATTATCGATATCCTCTATGCAGTTATCGACCCACGTATCAAGTCCAGAATGAAAAACTATTAAGAAAGGAGAGTTACTTAAATGGCTAACAAAGAAATGTCTCAGAAAGAAGCCCTTTATATTAAGAAAGTTAATAAAAGAAAATTAGGCGGCTCTCTTGAATTTACCACATCCAGACTTGCATGGCAGATTTCTCTGGCTTTTACAGCCTTTTTCCTGTACCAGGCATTCACAAAAGGCGGTATGTGGTTTGCTGTAGCCGGTGTTTTCGCATTTGAATTCCTGCTGCAGTATTTTGTGACAAACAGAATCATCAAAGAAGTAACAGGTGATGTAGGCGAAGTATCTGCTGCCACAAGAAAAATGGGCTGGCTGCTGCTGCCATTTGTATTCACAGGCAACTTCTTTATGTTCATCGCAGGCTGTATGCTGATTAAAAATGAAAAGAATCTGGAATATCAGCTGTCTGTTTACTCACTGCTTGTAACAATCTTTATCATTGTTGTAAGCATGCTGAACCTTTTCAAGGATACACTGCCAAAAACATTCTGGCTGGGTATCGGTCTGTATGCACTGTATGCAGGTCTTAACCTTGTTATCATGAATGCTGTAAACAAATATACATTCGGCAAAAAACCGGACAAAAAGTTTATTCCTTATGCATATATCTGTATCGCGGGTATTGCGCTGGGTAACGTATTCTCCTTCCTGCTGGGTATTATCGCTCTTGGCAAATACTACAACAAGAACGAAGAAGTTTCTGTAGAATGGATTGACGTTATCCGCCGTCTGTTCAGAAACTATATGGCATGTGTAGGTATGTTTATCGTTATCTTCCTGCTGTCCATCTCCATAGCATCTGTTCTCACATTTGACTATGATATTGCTGTATCCAACAACTTTGCAGCAAGACTTGCAAAACCAAGCCTTATGTATCCATTCGGCTGTGACGAATACGGCCGCTGTGTATTCACAAGAATTATCTTCGGTGCACGTATCTCCCTGCTGGTTGGTATGATTTCCACACTGGCTCCTATTGTATTCGGCGGTATGCTGGGTGCTGTTGCAGGCTACTACGGCGGCAAAGTGGACAACATTATCATGCGTATTCTGGACGTTCTCAACGCTGTTCCATCCATCCTGCTTGCTATTGCTATCATCGCTGCTTTCGGTGCAAATACAACAAACCTTATCCTGGCCCTGTCCATCGGCGGTATTCCTGGCTACGCCAGAACAGTACGTGCCCAGGTTATGGGTGTTGCAAACCAGGAATTTGTTGAAGCTGCAAAAGCTTGCGGTGCAAAAGACAGTACAATCATCTTCAGACACATTATTCCAAACTCCCTTGCTCCGGTTATCGTAAGAGCTACAATGGGTATGGGTTCTGCTGTTCTTTCCACATCATCCCTGTCTTACCTGGGTATCGGTGTTGAAGGCCACATTCCAGAATGGGGTAATGTTCTCAAAGCCGGTTCAAAATTCCTTGAACAGGCTCCATACATCGCTATTTTCCCGGGTCTTGCCATTATCCTCATCGTTCTTTCCTTCAACTACTTCGGTGACGGTCTGCGCGATGCTCTCGACCCAAAACTTAAATAATCAGGAGGTATAAAATGGATAAAAATGTAGTTTTAGACGTTAAAAACCTTCATGTTCATTATGTTACAGACGATGCTACAGCAAAGGCTGTAAACGGTATCGATTTTGAAGTTAAAGAAGGCCAGGCTCTGGGTCTTGTAGGTGAAACTGGTGCAGGCAAAACAACAACTGCACTGTCCATCATGCAGCTTATCCCAGACCCACCGGGAATCATTGTTGACGGCGAAATCTATTTTGAAGGCAAAAACTTAATTTACAATACAGACAAGGAAAACCAGGCAATGCGCGGCAACGGTGTTGCTATGATTTTCCAGGACCCTATGACAGCCCTGAACCCAGTTATGACAGTTGGCGAACAGCTGGCTGAAGTAGTTCTCACACACGAAAAAGTTTCCAAAGCAGAAGCAAAACAGCGTGTTATTGACCTGCTGGAAATCGTTGGTGTTAAATCCGACCGTTATGATGACTATCCACACCAGTTCTCTGGCGGTCAGAAACAGCGTGTTGTTATCGCAATGAGCCTGCTTTGCAACCCAAAACTGCTTATTGCTGACGAACCTACAACAGCTCTGGACGTTACAATCCAGGCACAGGTTCTTGATATCATCAACCAGCTGCGTGAAAAATACAACATGGCTATGATTCTCATTACACATGACCTTGGTGTTGTTGCAGAAACATGTGACAATGTTGCTATCATGTACGCAGGCCAGATTGTTGAATCCGGCACTGTAAGAGAAGTTTACCTCAACCCTAAACATCCTTACACAAGAGGTCTGTTTGACTCCATTCCAAAACTGGATGACGATGCAACAGAACTTATCCCAATCGAAGGCGCAATCTCCAACGCAGCAGACCTGCCTACAGGTTGCTACTTCCACCCACGCTGCCGCTACTGCCAGGATATCTGCAAAACACAGATGCCTACAGTAAAAGGCGAAGGCCATAAATATATGTGCCACTTTGATCTTTTCAACAAGGAGGAAAACTAATGGAAAACATGGAAAACCAGGTTCTTATTGAAACCAGACGTCTTAAAAAATATTTCCCTGTACCAGCAGGCTTTCTCCACGCTGTTGACGATGTAAACCTTACAATCAACAAGGGCGAAACACTGGGTATCGTAGGTGAATCCGGCTGTGGCAAATCCACACTGGGCCGTGTAATTCTCCGCCTCCACGAAGCAACATCCGGTGACGTTCTTTATGACGGTATGGATATCAACAACTTCACTGCAGATGAAATGCGCCACATGCGCCAGAATATGCAGATTATCTTCCAGGACCCATACGCATCCCTCAACCCTCGTATGACAATCGGCCAGATTATTGAA
>JAFQAF010000170.1 GCA_017400025.1 Oscillospiraceae bacterium | reverse complement strand
ATGGGCATAGTCCACGCCTTTGAAGTTTCGGTATACACAGCTTTTTCGCTTTCTGTTTTCCCCGCTCACAGCACCTCACCTCCATAGCAGTCGGCCACAGCCATCTCCCGGCCCTTTGCCGCCTCCTTCAGCGCACTGTAAAACCTGTTTTTCATCTGCTGTGCATTGTAATCTCTCTCCCTGTCCGTCAGCAGCAGATACGCTATTGCCAGGGGCAGGCAGGTGCGGCAGATTTTAATATCCATTTCCACAGTGTCAGACAGCTGCCGGATATACGGCACTTCAGCGGTGAATTCAGCTTTGTTTTTCTGTCTTATCAGTTTTTCGGCATCTGCAGAAAGGGCAACAGCGGTGTTCAGCCAGCTTAAAGCAATATCCTTGTCCGGCCAGCTGTCCAGTCTTTCACCTGCAAGGGCAAAGCCTGAATTGATTATTTCATAAGCTGTCATAATACTCCTTTCTTATAATGGCGGCAGATTTAACCGCCGCCATAGGGATTTGTGATAATAATTATTTTTGCTTACTAAAATGTTTTTTCTGCCACTGCAGAGTCAAATGAACCCTCTTTGTGTGCATAGGCCTTTACAGTAGTGCCGGCCACTGCACCTGCGGCTGTACCCTGAACTGCTGTTGCAGAATATCGTGGGTCAGAACCGTCTGTAGTGTAGAAAATCACAGCGTCCTGTGTTGTGCTGGAAATTGCACCCTGGGCTGAAATAACCGGTACGGCACATACACTGCCTTTGCCGGATGCTGTATCTGCTTCTGTATATACACCCCATGCTCTCGGGCCGAATACAAAGCAGTCATAATATTCACGGCCTTCCAGCAGATGGCCGGAAATGCCCGGCGGGTCTTTGTGCAGCTTGGTTTCGCTCATTTTAACCGGTGCAGTTGCGGCATTTTTATGTACAATCATAAAGTTCACGTTTTCCGGCCAGCGTGTTGCAGGCACTTTGATAACCTCCATGTTGTCATAGCTGCCTACCACACCTTTTGCCAGTGCTTCCTTGCCCAGTTCCTGCACTGCCATAAACTCATCAGAGTGTTTCAGCATTTTGTAGCCCTGTGTGGAAACAAACAGCATTCTGTCGTATGCAGGCACTTCCATATCATCCAGTTTTGCAGTGGCTTCACTGATTCTTTCACAGATGTTTTCCTTTGTCAGTGCCTCCCTGCCGCCGCAATGATACCGGCCTTGTGTGCCAGCTTGTTCAGTACATATCTGTCAAACTCCGGCACTGCCCTTTCTGCAATCTGCAGCATCAGCATTTTGCCCGCATTTTTCGCATAGCCCTGGTCTGCATCGTTGCCCTTGTCAATTGTCAGCGCAAAGGAACGGTCCTGTGTCAGTGTCAGTTCCTGGATAATGTCCTGCATTTCTGTAGGATTGCCATAGCGGTTTGTACCGCTGCGCTGATAGTCGTTCATAGGCACTGTCACCGGTGTGAGAATCTTTACCGTTTTTGCGCCTGTAAATTCATAGTCTGTGCACAGCTTGCCTGCAACAAGGCTTTCTCTTGTGAAAGCGCTCTGGGTCATATCGCTGTGCAGTGTAAAAAGATTGTTTGCCATTTTCCTTTTCCTTCCTTATCTCAATAATTGTTCATCGCCTGCAGAAAACCCATTGCAAAAGGGTCTTTTTCCTGCATGCCGCCCTGGCCTGTCAGGTCAGGTGCTTTTTTCTCCTGCCGGTCCAGTTTAGCCTTCAGCTGCCGGTTTTCCTTTTTCAGCCTTTCGTTTTCCAGCTTTGCCACAGCGTCGGCAGGTGCAACGCCTTTTTTCAGCAGTTCTGCCAGCTCCTGCGGCATAACAGAAATCACATAGTCCGCCAGCGCTTCCCTGTCAATTTCACCTTCAGTCTTTTCAGCGCCTTCAGCCTCTTCTGCCTGTGCAGTTTCAGCCTCAACCGCTGTTTCTGCAGCCTTTTCTTCCTCCGGCTCCACAGTCCATTCCAGTCTTTCCTTTTCCTCCATTCTTTCACCTCCTTTTCCCTTACTGTAATCCACCGGGCCCCGTTAACTTTTTGCCCTTGGCCTTACACCTATATAATACCCCCCATTCCGCCCTGTTTCATCCCATATCCGTCCCCTTTCCGTCCCCCTTTTGTCCCCCTTTAGTCCACTTTTAGTCCACTTTTCTGCAGGCACAAAAAAAGAGCGGGCATAAACCCGCTCTGTATATAAAAATATCTGTAATAAAAAATTGCAAACAAAAAGCGGACATAATGTCCGCTAAAAGTTTTGTAAATCACAAGCCGCTCAATTATTTATATTTACGTTTACGAGCTGCTTCAGCTTTTTTCTTGCGTTTTACGGATGGTTTTTCGTAATGTTCACGTTTGCGAACTTCAGCAAGAACGCCTGATTTTGCACATGAACGCTTAAAGCGACGAAGTGCTGAATCCAGAGATTCATTATCTTTTACTCTAATTTCTGACATCTATTTTCACTCCCTTACGCTTTTTAGCTCTTGATTTGACTTTAAAGGACGTGCCTTTATCGTCACAAAATAATTATACAGATATTAGTGTCTGTTGTCAATAAAAACTTTATTTTGTAATGGTAAAAAATTGATATTCACAACAGCGGTGCAGGGAGAAATCCCCTGCACCGTTATAATATCAATTATTTCTGTTATTTAACAACGATATTTACCATTCTGCCAGGAACAAAAATCTGTTTTACAACAGTTTTGCCTTCAACGAATGAAGCAACAGCTTCGCCTGCCATAGCAAGAACGTCATCTTTTGCAGCATCAACTGCCACAACAATTTTGCCTCTCAGCTTGCCGTTTACCTGTACAGGCAGTTCCACTGTGGAATCAATGCATTTTGCTTCGTCATAAACCGGCCACTGTGAAACAGAGCAAATACCTTCGCCGCCCAGCAGCTGCCACATTTCATCTGTCATATGAGGAGCAAACGGGTTCAGCAGCTGAACAAATGTTTTCAGTTCGCCTTTTGTCACACTGCCCTTGTCATAGATGTCGTTCAGTACGCCCATCATTGCAGCAATTGCTGTATTGAATCCCAGGGACATAATGTCATCGCTTACTTTTTTGATCAGCTTGTGGAATGTGCTTTCCAGTTCTTTGGAATATTCTTCACCTTCCACCATAATATCCTGCAGGTTCCATACTCTGTCCAGGAAGCGTGCACAGCCCTTGATGGAATTGTAGGACCATGGTGCTGCCTTCTGGAAGTCGCCCATAAACATTTCGTACAGACGGAATGTATCTGCGCCGTATTCGTTTACGATATCGTCAGGGTTTACAACGTTGCCGCGGGATTTTGACATCTTGTCGCCGTTTTCGCCCAGAATCATGCCGTGGCTTGTTCTCTTTGCATATGGTTCAGCAACAGGTACTGCACCAATGTCATAGAGGAATTTGTGCCAGAAGCGGGAGTACAGCAAGTGGAGAGTTGTATGTTCCATACCGCCGTTGTACCAGTCAACAGGCATCCAGTATTTCATTTCTTCCCAATCTGCCATAGCGTCATTGTTGTGTGGGTCAATGTAACGCAGGAAGTACCATGAAGAACCTGCCCACTGTGGCATTGTGTCTGTTTCGCGTTTTGCAGGGCCGCCGCAGTGCGGGCATGTTGTGTTCACCCATTCTGTGCAGCGTGCCAGCGGGCTTTCGCCTTCGCCTGTTGGCTCAAAGTCCAGCAGTTCAGGCAGTTCCAGCGGCAGCTGGTCTTCCGGCAGTGGCTGCCAGCCGCAGTGTTCGCAGTAAACCATAGGGATTGGTTCGCCCCAGTATCTCTGACGGGAGAAAATCCAGTCTCTCAGTTTGTAGTTTGTTTTTGCAACGCCTATGCCCTTTTCTTCCAGATAGCTGATGATGGCAGCTTTTGCTTCTTCCACAGTCATGCCGTCCAGCATGCCGCTGTTTACCATCACACCTGTGTCACAGTCTGTGAATGCAGCTTCCTCTACGTTGCCGCCTTTTACAACTTCAACTATAGGACAGCCGAATTTCTTTGCAAATTCCCAGTCACGGGCATCGTGGCCAGGAACAGCCATGATAGCACCTGTGCCGTATGTTGCCAGAACATAGTCAGAGATAAAGATAGGAATTTCCTTTTCTGTCAGAGGATTGATAGCCTTTACGCCCTGAAGCATAACGCCTGTTTTTTCCTTTGCCAGTTCTGTTCTTTCCATATCACTCTTTGTGGCAGCAGCATCTCTGTATGCCACCACTTCATCATAGTTTGTCAGAACATCTTTCCATTCTTCAATGAAAGCGTGTTCCGGAGCAATAACCATATATGTTGCGCCGTAGATTGTATCAGGACGTGTTGTGTAGATTTCCAGCACGTGACCTTCTGTTGTGGCAAATTTAACCTGTGCGCCCTTTGAACGGCCAATCCAGTTTTTCTGCTGTGCAACAACCGGTGGAATAAAGTTTACAGTGTCCAGACCGTCAATCAGTTTGTCTGCATTTTCTGTGATGTTCAGTTCCCACTGGCTCTTTGTCTTGTGCACAACACTGCTGCCACAGCGTTCACATACGCCGTTTACAACTTCTTCGTTTGCCAGAACAACCTTACAGCCTGTACACCAGTTTACGTTCATTTCCTTTTTGTATGCAAGACCGTGCTTGTACATCTGCAGGAAAATCCACTGTGTCCATTTATAGTAATTTTTGTCTGTTGTGTTGATTTCTCTGTCCCAGTCAAAAGACAGACCCAGGCTCTTCAGCTGGCTTTTGAATCTTGCCACGTTGTTTTTTGTTACCACTTCAGGATGAATGTGGTTTTTCATGGCAAAGTTTTCAGTTGGCAGACCAAAAGCATCCCAGCCCATAGTGTACATAACGTTGTGGCCGGTCATTCTCTTGTATCTTGAAATAATATCCATTGCTGTGTATGAACGTGGATGGCCAACGTGCAGACCAGCACCTGACGGATATGGGAATTCAATCAGGCCATAGAATTTTGGCATTGATTTGTCGGTTTTTGTTTTGAATGTTTTCTCTTCGTCCCAGATTTTCTGCCATTTGGCTTCTGTGGCTTTAAAATCGTATTTCATTTTTCTCTCCGTAGTTTGTAAAATTAGTCTTCCAGATTTATGGCAATTTCTTCGCCGTCAGCCCACAGTTTGTCCAGATTGTAGTAATTTCTTGCTTCAGGGTGGAAAACATGTACGATAACGGTGTCATAATCCATCAGAATCCAGTTTTTGGACTCATAGCCTTCTACTCTTGTAGGTCTCAGACCGTGCTGTGTTTCTAGCTGGAATTCCACCTCGTCTGCCAGTGCTTTTACCTGTGTGGTGGAAGTACCTGTGGCAATAACAATATAGTCTGTTACTATTGTCAGGTCTTCAATTTTCAGCACT
>JAFQAF010000169.1 GCA_017400025.1 Oscillospiraceae bacterium | reverse complement strand
TGAAAACTGTACGCCGGCTTTCGAGGCAAACCAGCTGCTGCAGTATGTGCTGGGGGCAGACAGACTGACCCTGGGCCCGGCATATACTGTTTCAGATGAGAATTACAAACAGCTTATGCAGCTTACTCACCGCAGGGCAGAGGGCTATCCGCTGCAGTACATACTGGGCAGCTGGCGGTTTTTTGATATGGACCTGCAGGTTGGGGAAGGTGTGCTGATACCAAGGCGGGACACAGAGGATGTCTGCCTTGCGGCCTTTGAGTATCTTAAGGAAATCCCGTACCCCAACGTGCTGGATTTGTGCTCCGGCAGCGGTGCAATAGCCCTGGCGTCAAAGCGCTTTTTCCCGGATGCCACGGTTGTGGCGGTGGAAAAATTCCCGGAAGCCTTTGAATATCTGAAGAAAAACATAGACAGAACCGGGCTGCAGGTGCATCCGGTTATGGCGGATGTATTCCAGTTTGACTATGTGTGTGATGATGAAAGTTTTGATATGATTATCTCCAATCCGCCTTATATCGACTCACGCCTGGAGGGCAAGCTGCAGCGGGAGGTTTCCTATGAGCCGTCCTCTGCGCTGTTTGCGGCGGAATACGGCCTCAGATTTTATAAATTTATATCAAAATACTACTTCCATGCGCTGAAAGACGGCGGATATCTGGTGTTTGAACACGGCTACGACCAGGCAAAGGACGTGGAAAACCTTATCCTTGCCAACAATTACAGAATAGTGAAGCGCATTGTGGACACAGCAGGAAATCCCCGTGGAATAATTGCGCAGAAATGTTGAAGAATATAGAAAATAACACTTGAATAATGCAGAAATATATGTTAATATAATAATCAGAATAACAACTGATAGTTGTAAAATGATTTGATATGAAGGGAATAAATATGGCAACAGATAAAGAAAAGGCATTGCGGACTGCGCTGGCCAATATAGAAAAACAATTTGGTAAAGGTGCTGTTATGCGCCTGGGTGAAAATGTTACAATGAATGTGGACAAAATTTCCACAGGCTCACTTTCCCTGGACCTTGCCCTGGGTATAGGCGGTCTGCCACGCGGCCGTATTGTGGAAATCTACGGACCGGAATCCAGCGGTAAAACCACACTGGCGCTCCACGCTGTCGCAGAAGCACAGAAAACCGGCGGCAATGCAGCATTTATTGACGTTGAGCACGCTCTGGACCCTGTTTATGCACAGGCCCTGGGTGTTGATATAGATTCCCTGCTGGTTTCACAGCCGGATACAGGTGAGCAGGCTCTGGAAATCTGCGAAGCCCTGGTGCGCTCCGGTGCTATTGATGTTGTGGTAGTTGACTCTGTTGCAGCTATGACAACAAGAGCCGAAATTGAAGGCGAAATGGGCGACAGCCACGTTGGTCTCCAGGCACGTCTTATGAGCCAGGGTATGAGAAAACTCACATCCGTTATTGGCAAGACAAATACAATTGTTATCTTCATCAACCAGCTCCGTGAAAAAATCGGTGTTATGTACGGCAACCCTGAAACAACTACAGGCGGCCGTGCCCTCAAATACTATG
>JAFQAF010000168.1 GCA_017400025.1 Oscillospiraceae bacterium | reverse complement strand
TCTCTGATGTATCACGCCATCTGTATCTGTGGCTTCGTTTTCCAGCACGCCGCCGCACTTCAGTATTGTGGCAGCAGAGGCTGTATTTGTTTTGTCACAGGTGACCAGCACTCTGTCCATACCCAGACCGCGGCAGACTTCCTTTGCCTGTGTCAGCATCTGTGCGGCACAGCCCTGCCTGCGCATTGAAGGGCGCACCGAATAGCCTATATGGCCGCCCCAGGCCAGCAGATAGCTGTTGAGGCGGTGGCGGATATCTATCATACCGGCCAGTTTTCCACTTTCGTCAACTGCCAGCAGTGTGGTGGCGGGTACCCAGCCTTCTGCCACTGTTTCCTCGCTGGAATTTTTCACAAGGTCTGTATACCACTCTTCAAAGGTATCATAGTCACCCAGCATGGCTGTACCGTGAAGATGGTCCCCTGCGGCGATAAACTCCCTTTTGTAATCCAGCACCATTTCTTTGTGCCGGGGCTGCGGCTTTACAAGTGTGATTTTCATTTTGTCTTCTCCTTCAGTTCTTTTCTCATACGCAGCACATTTTCACTGATGCCACTGTGTTTCCATACAAGAGGCTTTTCCCTTCTGCCCTGCAGTACAAATCCCAGTTTTGTGTACAGATGGATTGCTCTTGCATTGCTTTCCAGCACCTCCAGCTCCACCCGCTCAAAGCCGTATTCCCCGGCCTGGCGCAGGGCTTCTGTCAGCATAAGTGTACCTGTGCCGCAGTCTCTGTATTCTTTCAGCAGACCGGTTCCCAATGTGCCCACTGTTTCACTTTTTGCACTTATATCGCACCAGCCGATGCATCTGTCTGTCCGGGTGTCTACGGCAAATACCCGGGGCAGGCCCTTTGCAGTCAGGTTTCTGTAAAATGTCACGGAGCTTTCAAAAGGAAACCGCTCTGTGGAAGCCAGATATTTTTTCTCTTTTGCTACGGCGTCAAAGGTTTCCCAGTAGGAGCGCATATACCTGTCCTCCGGCCCTGTCAGAATTATTCTGTCCATAAAATCCTCCTTTGTAAAAAAACGGGGCACCTGTAAAAGCGCCCCATCATAATATTCAGTTTATTTAAGCAGTTCAAATGCAGATTTCATCAGGAACTCTGTACCCAGTGCCAGTGCGTCCTCATCGATATCGAAGCAGGAGTTGTGGTTGGCAACGTGACCGAAACCTTTTGTCTCATTTGCACAGCCCAGGTTTACATAGAAGCCCGGGAAGGAATCCAGCACGATGGCCATATCGTCACTGCCCATGCCTTTGCCTTCTGTGATAACTTCCATACCCATGCCTCTTGCCACTTCCTGTGCAATTTTTGTTGCGGCCGGGTCGTTCACTACCGGAATCATCGGGTCAAACATATAGTCCATTTCCCTTTCCACGCCGTAGGATTTGCACACAAGGTCTGAAATATTTTCCAGCCAGTCGAAAATAGGCTGTGTCAGGTCTTTGTTGAAGTAGCGCACTGTGCCCATGATTTTTGCTGTATCAGGAATGATGTTTGCAGCTGTACCTGCAACGATGGAGCAGGTGGAGAACACTATAGGGTCCTGTGCATCGATAGCATTTGAAGGCAGGCTGGCCAGTTTAAGCACCAGTTCACAAGCAGGCTTGATAGGGTCTTTGGCTGTATGTGGAACGGAGCCGTGGCCGCCTTTGCCTTTGATATGTATTGTGTATGAAATAACGCCGGAAGCAAATGGCCCGCTTACGATTTTCATCTGGCCCACGTTTTCAGCACAGCCTACGTGTACAGAAATGGAATTGTCTGCGCCGCCCATTTCCTTTACATATTTGGCCAGAGTGCGGCCGCCTTTCAGGTTTTCTTCCGCCACCTGGAAGCCCAGTAGGATTTTGCCCGGGATTTCATCTTTGATTTCGTTCAGTGATTTTGCCACCCCCAGCAGCATTGCAGCGTGTGCATCGTGGCCGCAGGAGTGCATGGCATTGTCGTATACGCTGGCATATTCTGCCCCGGTTTCCTCTTTCATAGGCAGGGCATCAATATCTTCACGGATAAGCACAGTTTTGCCGCCTTTGCCGCTGTCCAGCACGCCTACAACAGTGTAGTCCGGATAAACACTGTATGGTATACCCATGGCATCCAGTTCTTCACAGATACGTTTTGATGTTTCTTTTTCCTGTGTGGAAATTTCAGGATATTTATGGAAATGTCTTCTCATTTTCACAACGTATTCGTGGTTTTTTTCTGCCAGCATCTTGAGGTCTGTCATAATTTCTCTCTCCTTAACAAAAAATCTTTTCGCTTTATTATAATTTATTTTTATTATATACCCGGCATATGTCTTTGTAAATGTAAAGAAAAAATAATTGGTTATATATAAAAAAGACAGGCAGATTTGCCTGTCTTTTTGTTATTTTGTACAAATTGTGAATTACAGGGAGATAGCTGCGTTGAGAGCAACTTCCATCATTTCTGTAAAGCCTGTCTGTCTCTGTTCAGGTGTTGTTTCCTTGTGGTCAACGATAGAGTCAGAGATTGTCAGGATACATGCAGCTTTTTTGCCCAGGTGACGTGCGTTTGCAAACAGACCGAAGGATTCCATTTCTGCACACAGCAGGTCGTATGGAGCTGGTTCTCTTTCGATTGTGAAATCTGAGTAGAAGTTATCTGAAGAGTGTACATAGCCTTTCCAGTATTTTTTACCCAGTTTTTCAGCTGTAGCAGCCAGAACTTCGTTCAGTTCTGCAGATGGGTCCATAACGTCTTCTGTAAAGCCGAATGCTTCTCTTGCGTATGTGGATTTGGAGTATGCATGTTCAACAAGAACGATGTCAAACAGGTCGATTTCTTTTTTGAAAGAACCTGCTGTACCAAATCTGATGATGTTTTCTACACCGTAGAATTTGTAAAGTTCATAGGAATAGATACCGATTGATGGGATACCCATGCCGTGAGCCATAATTGAGATTTCTACGCCTTTGTATTTACCTGTGTAACCCAGCATGCCGCGAACTGTGTTGAAGCATTTTGCATCTTCCAGGAATGTTTCTGCTACAAATTTAGCTCTGAGTGGGTCGCCCGGCATAAGAACTGTTTTTGCGATATCGCCGAGTTTTGCGTGGTTGTGGGCTGTGCCTTTAAATTCTGCCATTGGAGTAATCCGCCTTTCAATTTATAAATAATTTTCTTTTATCAAAAAAATTTGATTACAGGTTGATAGCTGTGTCCAGCGCAATTTCCATCATATCAACAAAAGCTGTCTGTCTCTGTTCAGGAGTTGTTTCTGTTTTGTTTACGATGCTGTCAGAGATTGTCAGTATACATGCTGCTTTTTTGCCCAGGTGGCGTGCATTTGCAAACAGGCCGAAGGATTCCATTTCTGCACACAGCAGGTCATATTTTACAGGTTCTCTTTCGATTGTATAGTCTGAATAGAAATTGTCTGAAGACTGGATATAGCCTTTCCAGTATTTTTTGTCCAGTTTTTTTGCTGATGCTTCCAGTGCGTCAACAAGTTCCGGTGCAGGCAGCTGTACATCTTCTGTATAGCCGAATGCTTCTTTTGCATAGGAGGAAGCACTGTATGCGTGGTCTACAATAACCACATCAAACAGTTCCAGGTCCGGGTTGAATGCGCCTGCAGAGCCGATTCTGATAATATTTTCCACACCGTAGAATTTGAACAGCTCGTATGAATAGATGCCGATTGAAGGAATGCCCATACCTGAACCCATTACAGATACATCCACTCCTTTGTATTTGCCTGTGTAGCCCAGCATACCGCGGACGGTATTGAAGCATTTTGCGTCTTCCAGGAATGTTTCTGCTATCCATTTTGCGCGCAGCGGGTCGCCCGGCATAAGGACTGTTTTTGCAATATCACCTATTTTTGCGTGGTTGTGGGCTGTGCCCTTGAAATCTGTCATGGGAGTTTTCCGCCTTTCTTGATACTGTTATTTTTTGATATCAGCCGATATTATACCACTTTTATTTTATCACATATCACCCTTTAATTAAATATGTCTACTCCACAAAAAAAGTGGCATTATTTAGCTATTTTAACATATCAGAGCCCCTTTAAGCCGCTGAAATGCCATATTTCTTCAAAAAACAGTAAAAAGCACCTCTTTTCAGAGGTGCTTTTTTATTATTCAACTGTATAATTGTAGTCACCGTTTTTTGTAAATCTGACAGAGAAGAATTTTTCGCAGATTGTGATGAAATCCATTGTATCCTTTACGCCGGCTGTTTCGTATGCGGAATGCATAGCCAGCTGCGGCAGGCCGATGTCCACTGTGTTCAGTGCCACCTTTGTGTTGGAAATGTTGCCCAGTGTGCTGCCGCCCATAATGTCGCTGCGGTTTGTGAATGTCTGGTATTCCAGACCGCAGTCCTTTACAATGCCTTTGAACAAGGCAGCTGAAACAGCGTCTGTAGTATAGCGCTGGTTTGCGTTGTATTTGATAACCACGCCTTTGTTGATAAGAGGGCGGTTGGTAGGGTCAGAAATACCGGGCTGGTTAGGATGCACGGAATGTGCATTGTCTGCAGAAATCATAAAGGAATCAGCAAGGGCTCTTCTGTAGGTGTTTTCGTCTCCGCCCAGTGCTTTTACCACCCTGTTCAGGGTGTCAAAAAGGAATGTGGAGGCTGCGCCTTGTTTTGTGCTGCTGCCCACTTCTTCATTGTCAAATACTGCCAGCACCGGCATAGCCTTTGTTTCTTCTGCTGCAATAAAGCCGGAAAGTGATGAGAACACACACTGCAGGTCGTCCAGCTTGCCGCTGCACACCAGGTCTTTTTCTGCGCCCAGCACTGTACCTTTCTGTCTGTTGTAAAGGAAAAGGTCGTGTCCGATAATGTCATCTTCCTTCACTCCTGCTTCCTCTGCCACCAGTGCCATAAAGGACTGGCTGTCCTTGTTCAGGCTGTACAGTGGCAGCATGTCTACCTGCGGATTGAACTTTTTGCCGTCGTTCATTGTTCTGTCCATGTGGATGGCAAGATTCGGGATAATCAGCAGGTCGCGGTCGATATTCACCAGTTTCTGTGTATAGCCGTTTTCGTCCTTTACAATCAGGCGGCCGGCAACAGACAGCGGTCTGTCCATCCAGGTGGACATAATCATACCGCCGTAGCGCTCTGTGTTCAGTGTTACAAAAGTGCCGTTCATCTGTGGGTTTTCCTTGATTTTGAAGGCAGGGCTGTCACAGTGGCTGGCCACAATATTGAAGCCGTATCTGTCTGCTTCCGGCACTCTGAAAGCCAGCACGGAAGACATATTGCGGCACACAAAGTAGCCGTGGCCTTTTTCCAGATTCCAGTCATCCTCTTCATAAAGACGTGTAAGACCGGCATTTTCCAGTCTGTCTGCAATATTTTCCACAGCGTGGAAAGGGGACGGGCTGTTGTCTATAAATTCCAGTAATTCATTTATATTCTGCATAGTATTGCTCCTGTAAATTTTATTTCTCATTTTATGATATAATACTGCTTTTTCTTTGTCAATAAACAAGATGACAGATAGACAAACCGCGATATTTATTTTATAATTTAATTATAAAGAATCCCCTGTCTGAACAAAGAAAGGAGAATGTATATGGCAAACCAGTTTCCTGAATTCACACCCGTAAAATTTGATGACAATTTCTGGATTATAGAGCAGAACGGCGTACGCTGTTTTCTGTTTGAAGGCGACGATATCGCACTGCTGGTGGATGCCGGCTTTGGCGGAGACCTGGAGGCAGTGTGCAAAAAGCTGACAGACAAGCCAATCCAGCTGATACTCACCCACGCAGACGGCGACCACGTGGGCGCCCACAAGCAGTTTGGCCCTGTGATGATGCACCCGGCAGAATTTTCATATTTTGAAACCAGAAACGGCAGTATGCCCCAGGCCATTCCGGTGTGGGAAGGCGAAAAAATTGACATAGGCACTTTCTGTTTTGAAGTGGTGCTGATAAGCGGCCATACACCGGGCAGTATTGCCCTGCTTGAAAGAGAAAAGCGCTTTATCATCACCGGGGATACAGTGGGCACTGTGCCGGTGTTTATGTTCGGTGCAGGCAGAAACCTGCCGGCATATCTGGCATCAATCAGAAAGCTGAAAGCAATGCAGGACAGCTTTGATACAATACACCCCTCCCACGGCAAAGGCCCCCTGGGCAAGACAATTCTCACAGAACTGTGCCTGCTGGCCGCAGATATACTGGCCGGCAAGTGGCCACAGCCACAGCAGCCGGAAATGACACACCTGCCGCCTGCTGTAAAGGTGTACGGCAGAGACGGCATTGGCTTCCTGATGGAGAAAAAATGAGTTTTACATAATGCTATACAAAAAAGGCACGGCAGAAATGCCGTGTCTTTCAGTTTTTTATAAAGTTTTATACAGTTGCAGGC
>JAFQAF010000167.1 GCA_017400025.1 Oscillospiraceae bacterium | reverse complement strand
CCTTCCAGGGCATCGGCGGAGAGCTGCAGGCGGGAGCTGTCTGCAGGGTTGGGTATATAATCCAGCAGGAAGCTGCGTGTCCGGCCGTTGTCAGTAAGATACAGATACACCGGCAGGCTGTCCTCACAGTACACATCCAGTGTGGCTGTAAAAATATCGTTTTCAAGGCCTGCATCTGCTGAAAAAGTTTCGCCGCTGCCTTTGATTACAATTTTTGCCCGGGTATTCCGGGTGTAATCTGTAGGAACAACAGAAAATTCAAGGGTGGCAATATTGGTTTCAAAATCATAGTCAATGCTTTCATAATGATAATCAGTGAAATCCTTGCTGCTTTCCGTATAGGCGGAAGGAAGTGAATAGACATAGCTGCGCAGTGACTCTATCTCTCGCTGGAGTCTGGCCGTATCTGCAGCCTGTGACACAATATCCGCCATTTCATTCTGCAGCCTGCCTATGGAAATACCCTGCACTATAACCGCAAGGCTGAGCACAATTATGGCAGCTGACTGTACCACATTTGTAACACTGTTTTTCTTTTTCTCCACGGAAAAATTCTCTTCCGTCACAGCATCCCGGCTGCTGTTTATCTCTATGGCACCGTCATCCAGCAGTGAGGAAACCTGTACATTGAAAATACGGGCAATCCGCACCAGGTTTTCATTTGTTGGGGTGGCTGTGCCGTTTTCCCACTTTGATACAGCCTGTCTGGAAATACCCAGCATTTCGCTGAAAGTTTCCTGGCTGTAGCCGGCCTGTTTTCTGAGTTTTACTATTTTTTCGCCTGTTGTCATTTTTGCTCCTGACCATCAATAATTTATATCTTTTTCATAGCGGACACCGTGATTGTCCACCATTACAATTCTGAATGTGATTTCTGAATTTTCCTTTATATGTTCATTTTCTATAACTGTATACCCGCCCATTCCCTTGTCATTCAGTTTGTGATAGGCGTAGGTTTTGCCTCTGTAGGTTTCACCTGCAATATAATCCGGCTGCTGTGCACCAAGTGAATAATAATCTGTCTCTGTCACCTGTTCAATCGCCCTCTGGTCTATAAGCCAGCCGTCTGCATATATCTCAAGTACAGCAATCTGCGGATAAACTGACATATTTTCATTAGTACTGCTTACAGTATAATCATAGGTCAGGTCTATGCGGCCATTGCGCAGGTCCAGTCTTCCGTTTTCCTTTACCATAACATCTGTGCCCACAATATTGGCATACATGATGCTGATTCTGTAGTCCCGGGCAAGGTCCGGCAGATAGTCCACAAGATAACTGCGCACCTGCCGGCCATCTGTAAGGTAGAGATACAGAGGCGTATCCTCCTGCCGGTAAAGCCGCAGCTGTGCTTCAAAGCTGTGGTCTGTCAGAACAGCATCTGCGCTGTGTGTGCCCTGTGAGGTGACGGCAGAAAATCTGGCCAGGGTGGTGCTGCTGTAATCAGCAGGCACTATTGATATGTCCAGAGTAATCATACCTGTATCCCTGTCATAGTCAGACACACTGTATTCATACCGGGTAAACCGGTCTGTCCGGGGCCGCTGTGGCGTATGCATAAGGTCTATATAGCTGTACAGCTTTGAAAGTTCTTCACTCTGGCGTGCAGACAAATCTTCCAGTGCTTCTATTTTAAAATACATATCATAATGTATAAAAAACATAAAGCCCAGCACTGCAAGAAAGAAAAGATTTTTCACCAGTGTGCCGGCAGTTTCTTTTCCTTCTTCACTTTCCGGCCCCATTGTCATACTGTCCTTTGCTGGGAAGGATTTTTCCACATCGGTGCTGTAAAGTGTTGAAACCTGCACCCCGAAACTGTCTGCGATCCGGGAAAGATTTTCCCTTGTGGGAACGGCTGTGCCGTTTTCCCATTTTGACACAGTCTGTCTGGATATGCCCAGCATTTCCGCAAGCTGTTCCTGGCTTAAGCTGTTGCCTTTTCGCAGTCTTGCAATTTTTTCACCTGTTGTCATAGGTCTGCCCCCTCTCTATGGCTTTATCTTATCAACCGCACAGTGAAAAAGACCACCAATTTGCAGTTGCAATTATGTAAACTTTTGGTTGCACAGCTTTATTATACCATATATACAGCCGATATTGGTATAAAAGGGCAAACGAAAAAGAGCCCGAAGGCTCTTTCCCGATGATTTGGAGTTATATTCAGTGAGGAGAATTATTATGTAACTGTCACCCCAGGGCAACATCAAGTATCATCATCAATGAGAAACCTACAGCGAAGAAGATTGTGCCTATGTTGGAGTGTTTGCCTTCGCTCATTTCCGGTATCAGCTCTTCCACCACCACATACAGCATAGCGCCTGCGGCGAAGCTGAGTGTGAAAGGAAGGATTGGCAGCACATATCTGGCAGCCATAATTGTAAGCAGTGCGCCGATTGGCTCAACTATGCCGCTGGCCACACCATAGAGGAAGGATTTGCCTTTTTTCACACCTTCGGAATGGAGAGGCATTGAGATGATTGCGCCTTCCGGCAGGTTCTGTATTGCTATGCCCACAGACAGCGCCAGGGCGGAAGCAACGGAGATAGCACTGTTTTCGCTTGTGAGGCCGGCCCACACTGCACCAATAGCCATACCTTCCGGCAGGTTGTGCAGGGCCACCGCCAGCACCATCATCATACTGTTGGACATATTGCTTTCCGGGCCTTCTTTCTGGTGGTCCATGTGCTTATGCGGTATCACCCTGTCCAGAAACAGCAGGAACAGCACGCCAATCCAGAAGCCTGCGGCAGCCGGCACAAAGGACAGTCTGCCCATATCAGCGGCCATATCCATGGCAGGTATCAGCAGGCTCCATATTGAAGCAGCCACCATAACACCTGCAGCAAAACCTGTAAGTATTCTCTGCACAGTTCTGTTCATCCCTTTTGTCATAAGGAAAACAGCCCCTGCACCCAGGCTTGTTCCTATAAAAGGTATCATAATACCCTGTAACATTCTGATTGTCATATTGTCACCTCTTTATATTCATTCTGTATGTTTTCTTATCAGTATATTGTACTATTTATCTTTTACCTATATTATATAGTTAGCACATGCTAACTGTCAAGAGGAAATTTGATATTATCACAGATTTATTTTATTTTTTATATATACAACAAAAAAGGCCCTGTTACGTACAGGGCCTTTTCGCCAGAGATTATCCTGTTTTCATTCTTTTGTTTTCAAGGCGGAGCCTGTCTGCAATCATGGCAATAAATTCGCTGTTGGTTGGTTTGCCGCGCATATTGTTGATGGTGTAGCCGAAGTAATCGTTGAGCACATCCACATTGCCCCTGTCCCAGGCCACCTCTATGGCGTGGCGGATAGCCCTTTCCACACGGGACGCGGTGGTTTTGTTTATGCGGGCAATATCCGGGTAAAGGCGTTTTGTCACCAGACTGATTACCTCCGGGTCTTCCACAGACATAATAATGGACTGGCGCAGGAAAGAATAGCCTTTGATATGTGCCGGCACCCCCATATTGTGCAGCACCGATGTGACACGGGCCTCCAGGTCATCCTCTATCAGCCTGACCTGCTTCATCTCCAGCAGGGATATGATGCGGGAATAGGCCACGTCAAAGGAATATGGTTTGAGAAAGCAGTAGCTGAAGCCTGCCTGCATCACCCGGCTGACGGCGTCTTCGCTGTCATAGGCGCAGGTGGCAAAAAACAGTCTGGGCGGTGTGGGCAGCAGCTGTGCCTGCTGTTTTACAGCTATTGCATCCAGTCCGGCCAGAAACACGTCACAGAAGACCACATCTGGCGCCCACTGGCCTATTTTTTCCAGCAGCAGGTTG
>JAFQAF010000166.1 GCA_017400025.1 Oscillospiraceae bacterium | reverse complement strand
AATCACCATACCACCGGCCGGGACCCTGGCAAAGCGCTTTTCGGCCTCTGCCAGCTCTTCCCTTGTCATTATTTCCTTATAATTCATATCCTGTCCTTTCATATATCCCGTAAATCACATCAGATATTTGCCACAATGTCCTTTACATAGCCGGAGAAATTTTCTTCCACCAGTTTTGCGGCCTTGTCCACCTCTTCTGCAGAAAGTGAAACTTCCAGCATATCTGTAGGCAGTGCTGTAACCACAGACAGGCCAAGCACCGGCATACCGCAGTGTGCGGCTGTGATAGCTTCCATAACTGTGGACATACCCACAGCGTCTGCCCCCAGCAGGCGTGCCATACGTGCTTCTGCCACTGTTTCATACTGCGGGCCTTCAAAGAACATATACACACCTTCGTGCACTGTAAGCGGTGATTTTTCTGCACATTTCTTTGCCACCTCACGGAGTGCAGGTGTATAAACATCTCTCATTTCAAAAAATCTTTCGCCGAATTCTTCCACGTTAGGGCCTCTCAGCGGGCTGTGGCCGAATATTTTGATATGGTCAGAAATAATCATTACATCGCCTACATTGTAGCTTTTGTTGATGGCACCGGAGGCATTTGTAAGGATTGTCTTTTCAACGCCCAGCAGCTTGAACAGGCGGATTGGGATAACCAGCTGTTCAGCTTCATAGCCTTCATAGGCGTGGAAACGGCCGGACATACAGATAACCTTTCTGCCTGCCACTGTGCCTGCAATCAGCTTGCCTGCGTGGAAAGGTGCTGTGGAAACAAGAAAGTTTGGTATATCCTTGTAGTCAATCACCACCGGGTTTTCTATTTCGTCCGCAAATGCACCCAGGGAAGACCCCAGAATGATTGCAATTTCAGGAGTGAAAGGTATTCTTTCTTTCACATAATCTGCGCTCTTTTTATAAAATTCAAAATTGTACAGGTCCATAATAAGCCTCCATATAATATTTTGATTTTATTTTAACATCACACAGAAACACTGTCAAAAGTGTTTTATTTAATATAGCTATTTTCCGGCTGATATGATAAAATCATCTGTAGAAAAAATAAACCATACGGAGAAATATATGAGAATAATGGCAGTTGACTACGGCGAAAGCCGTACAGGCATAGCAGTGTGCGACCCTACAGAATTTCTGGCCAGCCCTGTATGCACAATAAAAGAAAAAAACACCCTGAAGGCTATTGCAAAAATAGTGGAAAAAGCCAATGAACTGAAAGCCGAACAGATAGTGATAGGCCATCCCCTGAATATGGACGGCACACGCGGCGAAAGGGCAGAAAAATGCACCTTTGTAAAGGAAGAGGTGGAAAAGCTCAGCGGCATTGAATGTGTGCTGTGGGACGAACGCGCCACCACAAAAACCGCCCTGGGTATGCTGACAGACAGCGGCACTTTCGGCAAAAAGCGCAAGGAAGTGCTGGACGCTGTGGCCGCCACAGTAATACTGGAAAACTACCTGCGGTGGAGAAAAAACAATAAATAACTGCAGATATATAAATTGTGTTTTGACGACTTTCAGATAAATTTGAATTTGTCTGATTGTTGTGTTTGTTTACGATATTTGTTAAAGTATGATATAATCAGCTTGATGCCATATGTGAAGGAGGAAAGTATGGAGATAAAGGTCAGAATCGAAAATGAAAAAGATTTCCGACGCGTAGAAGAAATAACAAGAATTGCTTTTTCATATCCTGGCAGGGTCGAACGTGGTGGAATCGGGTGTCCTTATGAGCATTGGATGGTAAATGAGTTGCGACATAGAGATGGATACACAGAATTAAGCCTTGTGGCTACGGTTGATGAAGAAATTGTAGGACATATTATCTGCAGCAAAGCAGAAGTGAGAACCAATAATGAGATAATACCTGTGCTTAATATTGGCCCAATCAGTGTATTACCTGAATATCAGAGAAAAGGTGTGGGCAAAATTCTGATAACTGAAATGATTGCAAAAGCAAAACAACTGGGGCATGGTGCCATACTCTTTTGGGGCAGACCAGAATATTATCCTCAATTCGGTTTTGTCGCAGCATCAGGCTATGGTATAACAGATGCTGATGGTCATGCTTCACCTGCATTTTTTGCAATGGAGCTGATTCCTGACTATCTGGCTAATGCTTCAGGCGGCAAATATTATGAATCCGATATCTATGATGATCCTTTGAACAGGGAAAAAGTAAAGGCATTTGATAAAATGTTTATGAATATTAACTAATTTACAGTCTAATGCAGTCAAGAAAATCCCAATTAAACGAACAGCATAAAAGCCTCCCTTGTGTAAAGGGAGGTGGCACGGCAAAGCCGTGACGGAGGGATTGTAGTGCAGTATAAAAACAATAAGCGGTTGGTGCCTTTTGCAAGACAACTGCGAAAAGAAATGACAAAGGAAGAAAGACGCCTTTGGTATGATTTTTTGCGTACCTACCCAGTCCGATTTTCAAGGCAAAAGGTGTTAGGTAAATACATCGCTGATTTTTATAGTGCGCAGGCAAAGCTTGTAATTGAACTGGATGGTTCCCAGCACTATGAAGCTATCTATGCAGAAAAAGATGCGGAATGTACAGCTTTTCTGGAAGGATATGGACTAACTATAATTCGTATTCCGAACAATGAAGTCAACAGTAACTTTCGTGGCGTTTGTGAGTATATCGATACTATAGTAAAACAATCCCTCAGTCAGCTTCGCTGACAGCTCCACTATGCTCGCAGGACAGGCTCGCATTTTCGCCTGCGGCAAAACCATTCATTCAGCTACGCTGACTTTACACAAGGGAGCCTTTCTTTATAGCGCAAATTGTCAGATAAATCCCAATTTTACCAACTGTTAATACAATTTCTGTAATAAAAGATAAATATTATTTAACTATGCAAACATACAGCAAAAGCCAGGCCGGGAAACCGGTCTGGCCTTTATATATTATATACCTTATACAAACAGTATTCTGTCCGGGTATGCCGTGTACACTGTGATTTTTTCTATACGGGTGGTTTCGCAGTAAGTGTAGTATGTCTTGTTATCAAACATCTCCTCCGCCATCTCAAATATCTGTGCCACATCATAATAATTATTTGTGTCTATCCAGGAAGTAATGGTTTTTGTGCCGTCCTCATTTTCCCACCAGCCGCCGTGAAATACCTGGGGCAGGTTGCCGCGGTAATTTAAAACCACTTTTACACTGTTTGTATACCGGCTGTTATACACAGCCTCTGTTTCCGGGTAAAAATCTGCACTGTGATAGCCGTTTAAGTTTATTTCCAGGTTTCTGTAGTCGCCTATATCCAGACGCAGTTCTTCTTCGCAGGTTTCCACAGGTTTTTCCATCAGTATTTCCCTGAAAGGGCTCACTTTCCACTCTTTCAGTTCCACCACTGTAATACCTATCCCCAGCCCAATCAGCACACAGCCGGAGAAAAATACTGCCATCAGTTTTTTCATCTTTTCCGTACCTCCCACACAAACCGAACTGCTGCTGCCAGCAGGGCAACACCTGCAAATATTTTAAATATTCTGTTCATCAGTCTTGCCTCCTGTCAGTATATTGCCCAGCCACAGGCAGAAAGATATGCCCACAACACAGCAACCCAGGCCGGATAAGCACACGCCCATAAAACCTATTCCGGTAAAAAGATAAACCGAAATCACTGCTACAGTGCATATCACACCCAGAGCGGTAATCAGCATTGAGGGAATCCACACAAAGAGAAACAGCAGAAAGTTCACAAAAGAAAAAGTGATTTTCGCAGTGCTCTTTCCTATTCTGGAAAACAGCCTGCCGGTTTTTCCTGCCGCCTGCTTTGTGGCATCCACGGTTTTTTCTGTGGCGGCCTTGGCAGCGTCTGCAGTTTTTTCAGTTACAGCCTTTGCGGCATCTGCGGTTTTGCCGGACACAGTTTTCACAGCTTCTGTGGTCTTTGCAGCCACTTCCTTCACTGTTTCCGTGCTCTGTACAGCGGCGTTTTTCACAGCATCTGTGGCCCTGTGCACAGCTTCATTTACAGTATCTTTCAGATTGCTGTTTTCCTTTTCCTCCTGCCGCAGATTTATGTCAGTTTCTGTCTTCCGGTTTTCTTTTACCTGCCGCGGGTCTATATGATGCCGCATAAGTATTCTGTCTGCCAGCAGGTCAATATCCCCCAGCCGCTCCACAGCTTCCTTTTCACTGATACCGGCTTCGATTTCCATATTTATTCCGGACACATATTTATCGATTATGCTGTGCCTTTCCTCTTCTGTCAGCATATACAGCCTGCGGCTGAGTATGGCCGCCAGCTCAAATCTTGTCATATATCTCACTCTCCTTTTGGTGAAATTTTATCATTATGCTTTTTTACAATCAACAGATTTAATCAAATCTTAAGAATTGTTAATCAAAGAATAATATTTTTCTGCCGCCATAATCCGGCAAAAAATATGTTGACATTTTACCGATAGTGATATATAATATTTTGGTACAGAAAGGACCTTTAGCTCAGTTGGTTAGAGCATCCGGCTCATAACCGGACGGTCCACAGTTCGAGTCTGTGAAGGTCCACCAAAGAAAACAGCACCCATCAGGGTGCTGTTTTTTTGCTTTTACATAAACTGTATACCTGCACAAAAGGCACAGCCATATTACTGTGCCTTAAGTATTTATTTCTTCAGTCCTGCCAGGAATGCGGAAATGGTTTTTTCTGCATTTTCAATTATATCCAGTTTGCCGTCCAGCACCACATAAAGCATCAGACAGCCAAAACAGACGCTCTGCATCATTCTGCACAGCTCAAAGGTATCGTATCTGTCTGTGATTTCACCGTTGTCAATTGCCTCCTGTGCAACTTTTCTGTACAGCCTGAACATATACAAATCGTCAAAAAACTCCGGTGTCATTCTGTTGTTAATCAGAAAATCCACATTCCATTGGGAATAACTGCTGCCTCTTCTGGATGCTCTTTTCACATATGCCAGCATTACAGCATGCATTTTGTCCAGTCCTGTACCCGAAAGGTAAGGCACCACATCGTCCCTGTAATAGTTTTCCATGTGGTCTATCAGTCGGTTGATAAGGTCCCCTTTTGTGGGATAATAATGATAGAATGTGCCTGTGGAAATATTTGCCATTCTGCATATTTTGCGGATAGAAATTTTATCCAGCCCTTCGCTGTCTATCAGTTCCACTGCCGCATTGTAAATATCCTGTAAAACCTGCTCGTCATTAAGCTCTTTATGGCGTGCCAAGTCAATTCCCCTTTACTATATTGGTTTTATATTTTATTTATACAATATTTTGCAAAAAAATACAATATATTACTGTAAATTCCCTTATTGAAATAGAATATTTGCTGTGATATTATGTAAATATCATCATTACGGAGGCAAATTATGAGCGAAACAACAGTCAGATCACCTGGAAAGGTATTTTTTGATGCTGTTAAAATATTCCTTAAAGTCACCCTTGCACTGCCTTTTGCAGTGCTGTTTGCCTGCGCGGCGGTGTTTTCTGCAGTGGAAACCTTTTCCTATACTGCGGCATTTATGGATTCATCTGTTTTCCCTGCTGCATTTATTATGAAAAATGCGTGTGTCTGCCTTACAGCACTGTGCTTCAGCCTGCTGTTGCTGCGCATTGTGTTCAGCCGCAGGCTTTCCCGGCTGCCGCTTTCCACAGCTGTGCTGCTGACAGTGGTTTTCACTGTGGGCGGCGGTGTATTCTCCGCCATAGACTCTATGCAGACAGATGACTTCCGCTGGGCAGATTATCCCGGATATATAGAACAGTGGGACACAAAGGTGCTGTATCAGACAGTGGACTGCGACTACTCCGGCACCGTTGAATTTGAAGGCTACTTCAGTTTTATTTCCGGCGGCTTCAGGCCCAACCGGAAAATCATGGTGGCAGAGGATTCTTCCCTTACAGATGCATACCGCATAGAGGTACATTACAAGGGCAATCCTGCCGAAATGTATATATACAGCGACAATGGTACAGAAAATGTATCCGTGTGGCTGACAGACTATGACTATCAGCTTTCACCGGAGGACTATGTGTATATGTACGAAAACAGACAGAATCTGGAATATGCAGAACCTCTGGCCATAGAAAAAATAGTTATATACACCGCATATCCGGACAGGATAAATACAGACAATATCAGTTATTAGACAAAAAAGTCAGGGTTTACGCCCTGACTTTTATTATGCTGTTTTTCAGATTACCTTTACGCCCAGGCCCTTCAGCACCTCGATGGAATGATGCTGCATATCGCCCAGGGCTGCTGTGGCGTCTTCATGAACAATTATTTCAGCGTTTTTGAAATGTGTCTGGCACATTACCACGTTGGACAGCACACATATATTTGTAACCACGCCGCAGAATTCTATCACATCCGGCTCACCGCTGAAGGCTTCCTCAATAACCGCCCGCAGTTTGTCTGAACCGAAGGTTTCCTTTTCCAGCACCACTACATTAGGGTGCACAGTTTCTTCAAAAACTGCCAGTTCACCGTAAAGTGCGTGCCCCGGTGTACCTTTTATACAGTGCACCACCGGCAGGAACTTGCCCTCACGTGTTTCCAGATAATTTTCATAGTGGGTATCCTTTGTGAACACCACAAAATCACCGTTTTTCACAGCTTTTGCCACCAGCGGATAAATCTCTGTGGCAATGGCCTCACTCTGCAGGAAACCCAGAGAGCCGTCTACAAAGTCTTTCTGATAGTCCACAACAATCAATGCTCTTTTCATAATACTGCCTCCCTCTGCATATCTTACTTATAATATACCACTTTATTTACAAATATTCCATATATTGATAAAAAATTAACAATATTTTAACAATATATCTGCCTCTTTAGTAAAAATAAACAATATCAAACTTTGAATTTCTACATAATGAAAGACAAAAAATATGTGAAAATCATTTAAAAATTGCTTGGTTTATGGTACAATTTTTGTAATGTTTGCACACGAGGGGTGCAAAAGGGATATTAAGACGTATTAAAAATCTTTAAAAGGGGGTTCATCTTATCATGGACTACAAAAATCTGAAAATAAAAAACGTGATGGTTGCAGGTCACGCAGGCAGCGGTAAAACAAGCCTTGTTGAAGCTATGCTGTGGGCTACAAAAACTACAGACCGCCAGGGCCGCGTGGAAGACGGCAACACTGTATCTGACTTTGATGCAGAAGAAATCAAAAGAGCATGCTCACTGTCCAGCGCAGTAGCACCATACGAACACAACGGTGTTAAAGTTAACCTTGTTGACGTACCTGGTCTGTTTGACTTTGAACTGGGTATGTACGAAGGTGTTAAAGCCTGCGAAACAACACTTATCACTGTAAGTGCAAAAGACGGTGTTGAAGTAGGCACACAGAAAGCTTACAAACTGAGCACAAAATACGGCCGCTCCACAATGATTTACGTTTCCAAAGTTGACGTTGAAAACGCTGACTTCTACAACGTATTTGAAGAACTGAAAGCTGAATTCGGCCCACAGGTTTGTCCTATCATCGTTCCTGTAGTAAACGGCGACAAAGTGACATACATCAACCTGATGGAATTCAAGGCATACCAGTACAAAAACGGCAAAGCTGAAGAAGTTGTAATGCCTGCTACAGGTCACCGTCTGGACGGTCTGGTAACAGCTATCAACGAAGCTGTTGCAGAAACAGACGAAGAACTCTTCGAAAAATATTTCTCCGGCGAACAGTTTACAAAAGCTGAAATCACAACAGGTATAAAAGCAGGTATCAAAGCAGGTACAATCACACCTGTAGTTTGCGGCGCTACAACAAAACTGGAAGCTATCGATATGCTGCTGGACGTTATCAACGAACTGGCTCCATCCCCAGAAGATACAGAAGGCACACCTCTGGCACTGGGTTCAACAGAAGTTGTTCTGCCATTCAACGAAAACAGCCAGGTTGCAGCTCTTGTTTTCAAAACAGTTGCTGACCCATTCGTAGGCAAACTTTCTTATGTAAAAGTTCTCTCCGGTAACCTGAAAGCTGACTCTGTAGTTGTAAACACAACAGTCGGCGGCAACGAAAGAATGGGCAAACTCCTGTTCCTCCGCGGCAAAAAACAGATAGATGCTGATTACATCAAAGCAGGCGACATCGGCGCAGTAACAAAACTGGCAAACACAAAAACAGGCGATATCCTCTGTGACCCACAGAATGAATATAAAGCAGTAAACAACGAATTCCCAAATCCTACAATGGAAATGGCAATCCGTCCAAAGAACAAAGGCGACGAAGCAAAAATTTCTTCCGCTCTCCAGAGAATCATGGAAGAAGACTGCACAGTTAACTACCGTCAGGACCCTGAAACAGCACAGCAGCTGATCAAAGGTCTGGGCGAACAGCACCTGGACGTTGTTCTTTCAAAAATGAAAGGCAAATTCGGTGTTGAAGCTGAACTTGTAAAACCAAGAGTTGCTTACAGAGAAACAATCAGAAAAACAGTTAAAGCTGAAGGTAAACACAAGAAACAGTCCGGCGGCCACGGTCAGTACGGCCATGTTTGGGTAGAATTCTCACCAACAGAAGGCGACGAACTGGTATTTGAAGAAAAAGTATTCGGTGGCGCAGTTCCAAAGAACTACTTCCCAGCTGTAGAAAAAGGTCTGCAGGATGCAAAGAAATTCGGTGTTCTGGCCGGTTACCCTGTAGTAGGTCTGAAAGCTACACTGCTTGACGGTTCCTACCATCCGGTTGACTCTTCCGAAATGGCATTCAAACTTGCTGCCACACTGGCATACAAAGCAGGTCTGAAAGAAGCTTCACCTTGCCTGCTGGAACCAATCGGCACACTGGATGCATTTGTTCCTGACAACAACACAGGTGACGTAATGGGCGAAGTAAACAAACGCCGCGGCCGTGTTCTGGGTATTGAACCTATCGGTGACGGTATGCAGAAAGTTTCCGCAGAATGCCCAATGAGCGAAATGTCTGACTTCACAACATACATCCGCTCACTGACACAGGGCAGAGGCTACTTCACATTTGAATTCACAAGATACGAACAGCTGCCAGGTCATCTGGAAGGCAAAGTTATCGAAGAAGCCAAGAAATTTATTGTTGCTAAATACGACGAAGAATAGTCTTAATATTCTTTCCCCACAAAGCGAAAAACTTCCCTTACGGGAAGTTTTTCCTTTAATGTAAAAATCCGTATTTTTCTTTATATTTCACAGAAAATTCTGCTTTTTCTTATTGACAACCACATATTCAATGACTATAATATTATAGATTGCTTAAGAGCGTTCTTAAGATTTTTATTCACGAAGGAGAAAATCAAAGTGGCAAAAGAAGTACTGCTTACCCAGTCCGGTTATGACGCACTGGTAAATGAGCTTGAATATCTTAAAACAGAAAAACGTGCCGAACTGGCAGAAAAAATCAAAGTAGCCCGTGGCTTTGGCGACCTTTCCGAAAACAGCGAATACGACGAAGCAAAAAATGAACAGGGTCTTGTAGAACAGAGAATCTTGGAACTGGAAGCTACAGTTAAAAATGCCAAAATCGTAAACAAAGACACAATGGACAGAAACACAGTAGGTGTTGGTGTTCACGTTGTAGTTGAAGACGAAGACGGTTTTGAAGAAGCATACGATATCGTTGGCAGCACAGAGTATGACCCTCTGAACGGCAAAATCAGCGAAGACTGTCCTGTAGGTATCGCTCTTAAAGGCCATAAAGTTGGCGAAACAGTTACAGTGGAACTGCCAACAGGCTCCACAATGAAGCTGACAATCAAAGAAGTTATCGTACACAGATAATATAAAAGAGGACAGGTACTGTCCTCTTTTTCTTTT
>JAFQAF010000165.1 GCA_017400025.1 Oscillospiraceae bacterium | reverse complement strand
CGTCTATGGGTGCTTTTGTCCGCTGTGGTGCGGCTGTTTCCACCGGTGCAGGGGTGGCTGTGGGCACAGGTGCAGGCTTTTTGCTGCAACCTGCCATGGTAAACACCATAACCATGGCCATCAGAATGGAAAGTATCTTTTTCATAAAATTACCTCGGTTATATTTATTAATCTAATAATATATCAAAGCCGGCCGCAAAACAAGTTTTTTGTGCAATTGCAACTGTACGGCTTATGGGATATAATAAAAACAGAAACAAAAGGAGGTATTCCGATGAGAAAAAATCTTGAACCAAATCCCCACATCGCACCTATGCCTGTGCTGATTGTCGGCTCATACGGCCGGGACGGCACACCGGACGCTATGAACGCCGCCTGGGGTACAGCCTGCGATTACAATCAGATATGCATTTTTATGGCAAAAGAGCACAAAAGCTATGAAAACATCATGCTGAAAAAGGAATTCACAGTCAGTCTGGCAGACCGGGCAAACCTTGTGCCTGCAGACTATGTGGGTGTGGTTTCCGCCACAAAAGTGCCGGACAAAGTGGCAAAAACCGGCTGGTCAGTGGAAAAAGCCCCCCACGTGGATGCACCGCTGTTTGCACAGCTGCCTTTCACAATGGAATGCCGCCTGGTCAGCTTTGACCGGGAAACAGAGGCCCTTATCGGCGAAATAGTGAATATTTCCGCAGATGAAGCAATCCTGGATGAAAACGGCAAGGTGGATGTGAACAAATTCCGCCCGCTGTGCTATATCCCTTTCAACAACAGCTATATGACCCTGGGGGAAACCGCCGGCAAAGCCTTCAGCGCCGGCCTGGCACTGAAATAGTTTTTATGGCGGCTGTAAATATTTAAACAGATAAAAAGAAAAGCACCCTTTACGGGTGCTTTTTCAGTTTTTCATTGTATGCAGGCAAAGCCTGTTTTTTTATTTTTCACTTGTTTCAGCCACCGGCAGGCCCTCTGTGGAAGAATAGCTGTAGTAGAATTCTTCATAGGCGGCCAGGGACTGGCCTCGGTACAGGTTTATGGTTATGTCGGTGTCTATTGCCTTCAGTTTTTCATACATATGGCTGTGCAGCGGCGCCAGGTTTTCCGGCGGCAGCTGTTTCGGTGTACATATATCAATTATCAGGCTGTTGTCCAGCAGGGATGTGTGCATTTCCATCCGGTATTTTTTGCCCAGATACTGCTCTGCATCCAGCCACTGTGCGGCCTTTTCCCGGTCTGTATTCAGCAGTTTTTCAATGCTCACATACTGGTCATCAAAAATTTCTGCTTCATTGATTCTTGTCTCCAGCTCAAAAGCCTTGAAACCGCTCATTTCCAGCTTGTCAAAGGTGTATACATCCTGCAGCAGGATATGCTCCTGCATAGGGCACCATATCTGCAGATACAGTGTCTTTATGTGGGTTTTGTGCTGCCAGTCCTCGTAGGGCAGGCCGCCGGTGATAAAGTGCAGATTGCCCTGCCAGAAAGTTTCATACACATAATTGCGTATCAGCTGTATCTGGGAAGCACCGTTTACTGTAAAGTTTGCCACAACAGCCTTTTTCTGCTTGAAAATCTGATGGGATATTATGGAATCCATTCCCATTTCTTCCCTGAAATAGCTGTTGAATTCATCGTT
>JAFQAF010000017.1 GCA_017400025.1 Oscillospiraceae bacterium | reverse complement strand
CAGTACTGCCATTGTTCTGCCGGTGGCATAGCCGTGAGCAGAAGTGTGATGTTTATGGACAGGTTTTTTCACAAACAGGCAGATAAACAGCTTTGTCATATAGGCAACAGTAAAACCACCGCTGATAAGGAAGATTGCTTCCACAATTCTGAATATATCTACACCTGCCGGGTGCATATGGATATATTCCACTATGCCTTCATGCAGCAGGGTTTTGCTGATATAGCCGTTAAAGCCCGGGATACCCATAATACCCATGGCGGCCACCACAAAACAGCCTTTCAGCAGTGGTTTGTCCTTTCCGAAGCCCTGTACAGCGTTGAGGTCAAGGCTGTGGGTGTTGGCATAGACAATGCCTGCAGATGTGAACAGCACCAGCTTGATAAGGGTGTGGTTGAACATATGCAGCACTGTGCCGTAGGCGGCAATTGCACCGTGGTCTCCCAGGATAGCTGTCATTGCCACGCCGATGACGATAAAGCCTATCTGTGACATGGAAGAATATGCCAGGGTTTCTTTGAGGTTTACTGACAGCAGGGCAAAAACCGCACCCACAAACATTGTGAGAACCCCCAGTGCCAGCATAAGGCAGGCCCAGCCATAGCTGCCGGACAGAATTTTAAGTGTAACAACAATCACACCGTAAACGCCGGCTTTGATAAGGATACCTGACAGCGCCGCAGAAGCAGGTGCAGGTGCGGCAGGGTGTGCCTTTGGCAGCCAGCCGTGGAGCGGGAACATACCGGCCTTTGCGGCAAAGCCGAAGAAAATCATAAAGCCTGCTGCGTACAGTGCCCGACTGCCTGCAAAAGGTGCACAGGCATCTTTCAGCCGGCTGATAACCAGTGTTCCTGTCATTGCATTGAGGATAAATATACCCATCAGCACCACAAGACCACCCAGCACTGCAACAGTCAGATAGCTGTTTCCTGCGGCAACGGAGTCATCATCCTGATTGTGTGCAACCAGCACATAGCTGGCAAAGGACATAACTTCAAAAAATACAAACACTGTAAACAGGTCGTATGCAAGGAAGATGCCCAGTGTAGCGCCGAAAGTGATACAGAAAAAGCTGTAGTAGCGGTGCAGGTATGTCTGGTCGTGGGCAAAGTATTCATCAGAGAATACAGATGAGCCCACCCAGATGATGCTGGCTGCAAGGGCCTGCAGAATGCCCAGACCGTTGATTTCAAAATTTACGCCCAGACCTGCAAACCAGCCCAGGGTTACAACCGCGCCTTCAAAGTGATGGGCGTTTGCAAACAGATACAGGCAGGCCGCCAGTTCTGCCGCACACAGTGCAACTATGGCAGTGTTCAGCTTTTTCAGTTTTTTAACCAGCACAGGCAAAATACCTGCCACAACCGGTGCAAAGACCATAAGAGGCAATAAAATATTCAGCATATATCAGTAACCTCCTTTTGCAACGGTTTCAAACAGGGTGAACAGCGGTGAAGACATAAGGGAAAGCACCACCATTGTAACTGTGATTACAATGACAGGTGTTGTCATTGCCTTTGGTGCTTCCTTTACCTTTGCAAGGGAAGCAGTGTCAAAGTCTTTGTGGGGCAGATATGCCAGCACCACAATCTGCAGCAGGTACATGGCTGTAAACAGTGCAGAAAACATCAGTGCACAGATACCTGCAAAGCCCATGGCTGTACCCATGGAAGCGGCAGCTGTGGCAATTGAAAATTTGGAGAAAAAGCCGGACAGCGGCGGCACGCCGATAAGTGCCAGGGAGGAAACCGTAAAGCACATAAAGGTTTTTGGCATTTTTGCGCCGTAGCCTTCAACGTCGCGGATATATTCCTTGTGGTTCATATACAGCACAGAACCGGCTGTATAGAACAGCACTATTTTCATCAGGGCGTGGAACACCATATGTGAAAGTGCCCCGGCAAAGCCTGCAGGTGTCATAATTGCAACACCCAGCAGAATGTAGGACAGCTGGCTGACTGTGGAATAGGCCAGGCGGCGTTTGAAATGTTTGGAACGCAGTGCCATCCAGGAGCCGAAGCAGATTGTAACCACCGCAATGGACATAACTGCTGTCTGTGCCCAGGTGCCGTAAAGGCAGTCTGCACCGAAAAGATAATAGGTGGAGCGCATAATGGCAAAAACACCTGCTTTTACAACTGCTACCGCATGCAGCAGCGCTGTAACGGTGGTAGGTGCCACAGAAGCCCCCGGCAGCCAGCCGTGGAGAGGGAAAATAGCGGCTTTTACGCCAAATCCCACAAAGGTCATAAGATATGCCACCAGCACTGTTGTGTCGGCTGTACCGGCCATAAGACCGCCGTAGACAAAGTCCAGACTGCCTGTGCGGGAAAGGATAACCATCATGCCCACAAAGGCAAGGCTGGCACCGCTTACGGAATAAATCATATATTTTCTGCCGGCATAGATGGTTCTTTCATCAATGGTATGCATAACCAGAGGCAGAGTGATAAATGTAAGCACTTCATAGCACAGGTAAAGTGTGAGCATATTTGCGGAAAAGGCAATGCCAAGTGTTACGCCGAAAGTCATTATATAAAAAGTGAAGAACTTTTTCTGGTTGCCTTCGTGCTTCATATATTCTGTGGCATAGATAACAGCCAGAGGCCACAGGAAGCTGACCATAGCGGCAAACACTGTGCCCAGGCCGTCCACTCTGAAGCTGATTTTCAGCACATCGTTAAACCGAAACAGCTCTGCGGTTTCGCCGGCCATGGAAACCAGCACCACAGCCGCACAGGCTGAAACCAGCAGTGTGGCCGCAACAGCATATCTGTTCAGTTTTTCTGTTGTTTCAAAATCCCCCAGTCTTACCCCGGCACCCAGCAAAAAGGCCGCAATTATGGGAAGAATAATAAGATAATTCATAATCTGCCTCCTTTTTACATTATGCTCTGTGCAATCTGTGACACAAAGCTGATTACCGGTGCAGGGAACACACCGAAGATAACGATAAATGCAATCAGCACAGCCAGAGGTGCCAGCATATAGCTGTTTGGCTCAAAGCTCTGCTGTACTTCGTCACTGCGTTTTGCAAAGAACACCTTTGCAGTGACTGACACAAGGTAGCCGGCTGTCAGCAGTGCGCTGACCATAACAACACTGATACCCACAAAGCCCATAAGGCCGCTGCCGGTCTGCAGTGCGCCCAGTGCCAGATACCATTTGCTTACAAAGCCGGCTGTCAGCGGTACACCCACCAGGGACAGGCCTGCAACTGTAAAGCAGACAAATGTTTTTGGCATTGCTTTGCCCATTGCATACATGTCTGCCACCATTGTTCTGCCTGTTTTATATATAAATGCACCGGCTGTAAGGAACAGTACATTTTTTGCCAGGGCGTGGAAAACCACCTGCAGCAGAGCACCGGTAACACCAGCCTCATTGAGCAGCATAAGACCGAAGATAACATAGGATACCTGGCTGACTGTGGAGTATGCAAGGCGTTTTTTCAGCAGCTTTTCCTTATAGGCCAGCATAGAGCCCATAAAGATTGTCACCACTGCCAGTGCCAGGAGCACAGTCTGTGCCGCAGTGCCGCGGAGATTATCCCGGCCGACTGTGAAATAAACAATTCTGATAACTGCGATTACACCGGCTTTTGTAATAAGGCCGGACAGCACGCTGGAAGCAGGGGCAGGCGCCTGCGGATGGGCCGCCGGCAGCCAGGCGTGCAACGGGAACATACCGCATTTGCAGCCGAAACCGATTACAGCCAGCACTGTCATAACAGAGAGGGCTGTCCGGTCTGTGCCGGCCGGCACAACGCCCCCGGCAGTAAAGGCTGTGTTCCAGCCTGCAGAATAGAAATAGAAAATACCTATCAGGCCCAGTGAAGCGCCGAACAGTGAATAGTATATGTATTTTCTGCCGGCCAGCAGGCTTTCGTTTGTTCTTGAATGAACCACCAGCACATAGGACATAAGGCTCATCATTTCAAAAAACAGGTAAAGTGTGGCCAGGTTGTCGGCGTAGGCAACGCCGGTAAGACCGCCCAGACTGGCGGTAAAATAAGCAAAGAAGCGGTTTTCTTCCCCTTCATGCTTCATATATTCCATACTGAACACAGCCACCAGGCACCACACGGCACTGAACAGTGTGCTGAAAAGCACTGCAACGCTGTCTATATGGAAGCTGATTTCAACACCTGCAGCAAAATGTGCAAATGTGAGCTGTGTATCATAAAATGCGAAATTTGTCACACAGGTGAAAACCAGTGTGGCAAGCAGAGTGTAAAGCACGTACTTTTCTCTGTCTTTGCGGTCTTTTATCTGTGCTTTCAGCATATAAAGACCTGCCAGGACAGGGAAAAATACCGGTAACAATGAAATCATAATTCAGCCTGTCCTTTCTTAAAAGAAGTTGAGTCCCAGGGCAATGATATCCACAATATTCTGATAGAACAGACCCAGTGCCACATTTGCCACAATGAATATGCCCATGCCCAGATTATAGGAACGGGATATTCTGTGGTGGGCGGGGGAATCTGTGCCTTTTGAGTAGATGCATCTGATTGCCCTGATGTAGTAGGAAGCGTTCAGCACAGTGCTGATTGCCAGTGCCAGCAGCACAAACCACATTTTGCCGCTGTTTGTCATTGCCGCCATGGAAAGATAGTATTTTGCGCCGAAGCCTGCAAAAAACGGGATACCAATCATTGAAAGACTGCCTATCACAAAGGCCACGCCTGCGGCAGGGTTTTTGTAGGCAGAGCCGCGCAGTTCGTCCAGGTGGTATCTGTGGCCGCTGGCCGCTGCCAGGCCGCCTGCGGCAGAAAACAGCATAGGCTTTGTAACAGCGTGCACTATTATATGGAACAGTGCGGCAAGGAAGCCTGCAGGTGTGCCCAGACTGATGCCCACATAGATGTAGCCCATCTGTGAAACTGAGGAAAAGGCAATCATACGTTTGATATGGCGCTCTGAAATGGCGTCCACAGAGCCGATAATCATACCCAGCAGGCCAAAGACAAAGAGGATATTCAGCACTTTCATCTGTGAAGCAATCTCAATGCCCAGCACGCGGTAATAAATCTTTATCAGCAGAATGATATAACCTTTCAGCACCAGGCCGGAAAGTATGGCACTGGAAGCTGTGGTGGCACTGCCGTGGGCGTGGGACAGCCAGGTGTGGAACGGGAAAAGGGCGCTTTTCATAGCCATACCCACACTCATAAGACCGATGATGATAGTAACAGGCAGCCTGTAGGAGCCGTCTGCCATAAGCACGGCCAGGCTCTGCTGGATATTCACCATCAGCAGGTGACCTGTAAGGTCGTAAATAAGTGTAATGGACAGCAGGAAAAGACCGGAACCCAGCAGGCTCATAATCAGATATCTGATAGTGGCGCTGATGGTTTTGCCGTTTTCTTTTGCCATTACAACTGCACAGGCGGAAAGTGTATTGATTTCCACAAAAACATAGGCTGTGAAAAGGTCGTTTGTATAAATGAGGGCAAGCAGTGAAGACATAAGCAGGTTTATCATCACATAGAAGATATTGATGCTGCCCGGTTTCACATCCTCAAAAATATCTGTTTTGCCGGCGATAAGGGATACCAGCATAACAAAGCAGAAAACAGTTGCCATAAGTGCTTCCAGCGGGCCGAAGCGGGTTTCGTTGCCCCATGGTGCCGGAAAATGGCCCATCATATATGTAATCTGCTGTGGGTTTGTCACAAGATAAACCAGCAGGCTCAGGTTCATCACCAGGCAGGCTGCAAGAATGGCAACATTGAGACGGAAAGCATTTTTTCCGCTGAGAACACTGGAGGTTACACTGCCTGCCAGTGTGATAACTATACAGAACAGGGGAAAGTTTGCAACAAATGGCATCAGTGGTCAGCCTCCTTCCTTACTATTTCCATAATTTCGTCCATATCCAGGGTGTGGTATTCTTTGTACAGTTTCTGTATCAGTGAAAGGGAAACCGCTGTAACGGACACACCTACAACGATACCTGTCAGCACAAGACCGGCCGGAATAGGGTTGATATAGGCTTCCATATCTGTGATACCGTTTACAACTATAGGTGCAAGACGGCCTTCGATATAGCCTTTGGAAGCCAGGAAAAGGTAGACAGCAGAGTCCATGATGTTCAGCCCGATAACCTTTTTTATAAGGTTTTTCTGCAGGAACAGAGTGGTAAAGCCGATGCCGAAAAGAATCATGGCGGCTGTTTCAAAATAGTTGCTCAATAAATTAGGACCCATATTATATTTCCCCCTTACTGAACAGAGAATAAAAGCTGTACATTGTACATGTAACCACAAGACCTACTGCGATATTCAGCGGCAGAATAAGACCGGAAGACAGAATAGCACCCGGAGTGCCCAGAGGAATACCTGTAGGAATGTGGTTTGCACCGGTAAAGAATGAATAGCATTTGATACCGGCATAAAATAAAAGTGAGCATAAGGTCACAGTTTTTACAAATTTTTCTGTGATAACCTTGCTGATTTTTTTATAGCCGAAAGCAGAGGAGTACAGTATAAGGCTGGCGCCCATTACCGCACCTGCAGAGAAGCCGCCGCCCGGTGACAGGTGGCCGTTGAGCATAAGATACACGCCGAACACCATAAGGAAAGGAATTATAAAGCGGGCCACGTTCTTCACAATAGGGTCACGCTTAGGTGAAAACTTGTCTGTTTTCTCCTTGCCTTTTTTCTCCTTTTTCATCAGCAGCATAACTGCCGCACTGGCGGTAAACAGCACGTGGCTTTCACCCAGTGTGTCAAATGCACGGTAATCCAGAATCATGCCGGAAACAATATTGACAGAGCCTGTTTCCTCCAGCCCTTTTTCAATATATCTTTCGCTCACTTCATTGTGTGCCGGATTGTCCGGATTGCCGTAAACAGGCAGGAAGGAAACTGTGATAAGCAGTATGCCTATAAGTGTAAGGCACACTACAACACTTGAAACTGTGTAGGCAGCCCTGAAGAAGCCGGGTGCTTTTGTATCATGCCATTCAGTCATTCGTTCCTTGAGAGTAGGTTCGTGATGTGTGGATGGACGTCTTTCTTTCTTGTGCTT
>JAFQAF010000164.1 GCA_017400025.1 Oscillospiraceae bacterium | reverse complement strand
TTCCCACAGCTTTCTGATTCTGTCATCAGTTTCTGTCATATAGCAGGACCAGTAGAGATAGCATTCCACATATTCATGCCACAGAAGCATTTCCAGCCAGGTGGCGTTTGCATCTATGAGTGAACCGTACTGTGTAACATGTTCTTCCTCAACAAAGGCAATTTCTTCATACAGGCGGCGTGCAGCATCATTTGTGGCAAAGTTTGAAATATTCATATAATAGTTCATCGTCTGCTGTTCCGCCGCTGTTATTATCATAGTGGAAAGCACAGTCTGCTTATCGGCTGTTTTTGAATTGATACTGTTTTTAACGTTATCAGCCGGATGTCTGTGGTGTGCAATTGTTGGGCGGCCGGGCATAATCTCTGTATATCTGCCCACAAGGCGTTCTGCCTGTATGCCCTGCTCCATTTCCAGCTGGTTTGCATAGCGGTACAGATGGTCAAAATCTTCCAGCAGGGCAAAATCAAGAGCTTTCTTTACGTTGCAGTCCGGCTCACGTTTTGCCAGTTCTGCTGTAAGGTCCACTGCCAGCTGTTCATAACCTATTGTATGTTCCAGCGGGCTTTCATCACAGGGCTTCAGCAATGCGATTTTCTGTTGCTGCTGTTTTTCCACCATTCTTGCCAGAGCCAGTTCCCTGCGCAGGTCATTGTTCTTTGTATGTCTCTGGAACTGGTGCGAAAACCAATTGGCTTCAAATTCTGTTCCGTTCATCAGAATAATGCGTGTTTTTGTATATGGGTCTGTTTCATTTTTATTGTAGCTTTTTGGATAAAGAGTTTTAAAATTCCCGATACCGGAAAGCACAGACATCGGCTTATGCTCAAAAGGGTTCATTGGCGTATATCTCCTTTCAGTTACTACATAAATTATATGCAGGGCCGGTAGAAATATACACAAAAAAACCGGGGAAATTCCCCGGTTTAATATGTTTGTCAATCGTGTCTTATTGCGCTGAGGGCAGTGATTTTTACTGCACGGAGGGCCGGAACATAACCGGACACAACCCCTACCATTGTGGAAAATCCCATGCCGAAAAGTGCAAGCCACAGCGGAATTACAGACAGTGCCGCACCTTCACCCATAAACTGGCTGCCAATAAAGTTCAGCAGTGCCGACAGTCCGTAGCATATAACAATACCTGCAGTGCCACCCAGCAGACCTATACCTGCAGCTTCTGCCAGGAACATGTTTTTTATGTCCTTCAGTTCACAGCCCAGCACTTTCATTACGCCTATTTCCTTGGTGCGTTCATATATTGCCATTGTCATAGTGTTGGCAATACTTATGGCTGAAACCAGCATTGCAATACTGCCCAGGCCGCCAAGAATAAGCTGTATCATCTGTGTCTGCTTTTTCATCTCATTTCTGTAGCTTGTGGCAGACCAGGTATTGTAGCCTTTGGCCTCTATTTCTTCTATTACGCTGTCAACCATTTCCATATCTGTCACTTTTACAAGTGCCTGGTCGTACTCGCGTTTTTTTCCGCGGTTTTCATCACGGATATCACTTTTTTTCATATATTCCTGCTCAAGCTTTATCAGGTCTTCTATATCCATGATTACACCTGAATAGGTTTCGTAGCCTTTTGATTCATCCTGTTTTATAACGCCGACTACATTTATCTTCTCTTCCACAACCACTTCTTCGCCGTTTTCAGTCCAGGAATAGCCCTGTATGCGTATTTCATCATCAAGTACGTCCACAAAAGGCTCCGGCATTACACCGTTTTCATCCGGAATGGGGTCTACCATACTGTTCGGCCACTGTTTGCGGGTGTTTTCAAAGTTGTAGGCAAAGAATTCGCCCACAATTACAGTCAGGTCTTTGTCACCCTTGCCCGGAAAACGCCCGTCTATAAGTTCATAGCCGTACGCCTCTATGGCTTCTTTTTTAATACCCCTGATATTGCCCCAGGACTGATACTTATCATTGTTGCCACTGGTGAATCTGGCATTGAAATAGCGCGGCTGATACAGCGGAGTGGAAACTCGCACTCCGTCTATTGACATAAACCCGTCTATTACATCGTCTGTCAGCGGGTCTGTTTCGCTGTTTCCGCCCCAGTTGTAAACCTCAATAAGTGTAAGGTCTCCCATTCCCTGCAGCATGTCGTCAAAGCTTTTATCCAGGGCAACACCTATGGAAACCATCATTACAATAGAGCATGTGCCGATGATTACACCGAGAACAGTCAGGAAAGTACGGCCTTTACGTCGTTTGAGATTATCAAAAGACAGCTTTAAAAGGTCAGATATCTTCATCTTCGTCCTCTAATTCTGCAAGTTTTTTAGCTTTTTTCTTTTTGTAGAATATAAATCCGCCGGCTGCAGCTGCAACAGCAACAACGCCTATTACCACCGGCAGGATGCTGCTTTCTTTTTCCACAACAACCGGTTCTGTATACATTGGTTCATCCCATACCATTTCTTCAAGGACTTCAATTGTGAATTCCTGTTCAAGGGTATACTGTGCACCCTGTGCATCTTCATAGGTAATCAGGATTTTGCCTGTGGATGTGCCCACCTGGCTGGCTGTAAAGTCAAAGGATGCTTCAGCGCTGGAGCCCGGTGCAATATTGCCCAGGAATTCCACGTCATATGCTGTAAGAGTATCGCTTACAAGCTCTGCTGTAACGTTGTAAACTGTAGTTTTACCTTTGTTCACAAGGGAAGCAGACGCATAGCTTTCATTGCCCATAAACATTTCCATATCTGTAAACAGACTCTGGATTGCAAAGCGTGTAGGCTGCTGCACATTTATGGAAATGTCCTGTTCGGAAGTGAACTGTGTGCGTTTGCCGCCGACAAAGGCTTCAAATGTGTATACAAGTGTAACCGGCAGTGATGTCACATCATTTGCCACACCTTCTGCCACAAGGCTGAAAGTATGGTTGATTGTGCCGGATTTGTCAACGTTGCCGATAAGCACCTGGCTGTTGCCGCTGGCCATATTGATACCCTGCGGAAGTTCAATTTTTACAGAAACATTTTCCAGTTCAAGGTTGTCTGATGTATTTTTGGCAACTGTAACAAGGCTGAAAGTTTCGCCTATGATTGCAACATTGCCGTAGTTTGCACTGTTGAGAATAATTGTAGGTGCCGGAACATCATCTGTTGCCTGTGTGATTGAAAGTGACAGATTTTCCTGCGGATAAGGCAGTGGAATGTTATTGCTCTTCACAGGGTCGTTTGCATAGTCTGTGTAGGAAACAGAGAAGCCGAAATCCGGTGCACCGCCCAGATATGT
>JAFQAF010000163.1 GCA_017400025.1 Oscillospiraceae bacterium | reverse complement strand
GCCGTCTTTTGTATAGTCATAGCTCTGCACCACAACCTCTGTGCCGGAGGCAATTGTCTCTGCTTTTTCCGGTATGCCGTACAGCACACAGGCAGTTTTCACAGCGTTTTCTATGGCGTGTTCCCGGAGATTGAAATCTGTTTCCATTATATTGTAGCTGACGGAAATCCGCCTGCCGGACACGTAGTCCCTTACAGTTGCTGTACCAAGCTCTTCCCCGTTTTCATTCCACAGGGTGTACTGTGTCAGATAAGTCCCGTTTACAGTTGACACTGCAGCCGTGCGTGCAGTGATACCCAGTCCGTGCCGCGCAAGAAGGGAAATCAGTTCATCATCAGCCGGCTGCGGCGGATAATCAGTTTTATCTGTTGTGTAGAGCAGCGGGTATTTTTCCCGGTTTTCACGCTGCAGCTTATTCAGCGTGCTGTCCGGGTCTGCCCGTTCCTTTTCGCTATAGTCTTTATGGAGGGCATCTGATGCAGAAAAGATTACCAGGGACACTGTTTCACTGCCGTCAAAATGCACCTTGTAGCTGAATGTTGCAGAATAGTAAACCCCGTTCAACTCATACTCCCATTTATAGCCGCCGTTTTCAATTTTTTCAAGATTTTCCCCGGATTTCATATCCTTTGCCAGCTTCCGGGAAACCTTGCCCCCATCCGGCGAGCCGTAAAGGCTGCAGACTGTCTTTACGATTTTCTGTGCACCAGCCCGGTCTCCTTTTTCCGGTGCAGTAACAATCTCTATGTAATTTCCGTATTCCGGCCCCCATATAACATGAAGACTGCCGAAAGATTCACGGGATATAAGGTCTTCCTTATCAATCATATAAATATAATTGAAAATTTCATCCAGGTCGCTGTAGTCACGGCTGTCCTCCACAGTGAAATCAATCCCGTTCTCTGCCAGTGTTCCGTTTATAAAATCAGTTTCCAGCGGGAAGCTGTTTGGTGTGACAACCATATTTTCTTCTGCGCCGCAGCCCCCCAGGGAAAGCATAAGCCGGCACAAAATCAGCATTGACATCAATTTTTTCATCATATATCTCTCCATATATCCGGTAAAGTTTATTGCTTGTATACAGGTTCACCGTTTTCGGTATATTCGTCCAGAATATCCATCAGGTCTTCGTTCACTTCAAAGCCTGCATTGAAATCATCACCGCAGAGCAGATAGCTGTACTCTTCATTATCGCCTATGTACAGAATCCAGTGGCCCCCATTGGTATAGTCTCTTATCCACACCTCATATATTTCATGTTGGCCTTTCATCTGGAAAGGAAGGCGGTAAAACAGCGGTCCTCTGTATTCCACCTCTCTTTTAAGGGCGGAGATGATAACATTTTTGTCACGCTGTGTTGTCAGTTCCTTTTCTGTGGCTTTCTGATATGCTGAAACTCTGATTTCAATATTTCCGTTTATATCAAACTCATGTTCCATGAATTCATCCACTTTTATATGAAACCAGACATAAGGAAAAGACAAAAGGCCTACAATAATCACCAGAGCGGCCGATATCCTGCCGGCAATATGTTTTTCTTTCACAGGGCATTACCTCCACATCTCTCTTTTATTATATAGTAACATATACGATATGTTTTTTACAATAAAAAAGCCGCCGTAAAAACGGCGGCAGTTTATCAGAGTTTGTCAAAGGTTACTTTTTCCAGTTCGTCATTTACATACTTGCTGATGCGGGTAAACTCTTTGCGGAAGGAGCACAGCCCCGGGGCCATTTTATCCTTCCATTCACAGCAGAAATCAGGGTCTATACATTTGGCCAGTTTGTAAGTGCCCTCTATAGCCTCAATAACCTGCTTCAGATTTACCTGTGACGCAGGGGCAGCCAGTTCATAGCCGCCTTTTGAGCCTTTGTAGGACTTCACAATATCAGCCTGTACCAGCTTGTGCAGTATTTTCAGAGAAAAGCGCAAAGTAACCCCCATCTCTTCGCTTATGGTGCGGGCATCTTTTCTGCCCTGGGAATTTGCCAGGCAGTACACTATTCGCACTGCATAATCTGTTTCCTGTGTAATATGCATAACTATCTCCTGTAATTATTCAATGGCTGTGAAGCTGTTGTAAATATATTACTCCATCGGAATAAAAATGTCAAAGACAAATCAGTCAAGGAAGTCTTTCAGCTTTTTGTTTCTGCTTGGGTGGCGCAGTTTGCGCAGGGCTTTGGCTTCAATCTGACGGATACGTTCACGGGTAACATTGAATTCCTTACCTACTTCTTCCAGTGTTCTTGGGCGGCCGTCTTCAATACCGAAACGGAGTGAAAGCACCTTTGCTTCTCTTGGAGTAAGTGTAGCCAGCACTTCGTTCAGCTGTTCTCTCAGCAGAGTGTGTGTTGCTGCTTCTTCCGGTACCGGTGCATCGTAGTCCGGGATAAAGTCACCCAGATGGCTGTCTTCTTCTTCACCGATAGGGCTTTCCAGGGAAATAGGTTCCTGGGCAACCTTCAGGATTTCACGCACTTTGTCCTGTGGCATATCCAGTTCTGCAGCCAGTTCTTCCACGCTTGGTTCCTGACCGTTTTTGTGCAGCAGCTGGGACTGAACTTTCTTTACCTTGTTGATGGTTTCCACCATATGAACAGGGATACGGATTGTTCTGGCCTGGTCTGCAATGGCACGTGTGATAGCCTGGCGGATCCACCATGTGGCATATGTGGAGAACTTGAAGCCTTTTGTATGGTCAAACTTCTCTACAGCCTTGATAAGACCAAGGTTGCCTTCCTGGATAAGGTCAAGGAACAGCATACCGCGGCCCACATATCTTTTGGCAATGGAAACAACCAGGCGCAGGTTAGCTTCTGCCAGACGTTTCTTTGCCTTGGCATCGCCTTTCAGGATTTTTTCTGCCAGTTCAATTTCTTCATCCAGAGACAGCAGAGGGAAAGAACCGATTTCTTTGAGATATACTTTAACAGGGTCATCGATGCTTACGCCTTCGCTGGCAAGGGATTTTTCAAATTTTTCAATATTGTTTTCTGTGAGGATTTCTTCCTCTTCCTCCACAGTGTCGTCAATAATATCAATCCCGGCCTGCTCTATGCTTTCGTAGAACTTGTCCACCTGTTCCACATCAAAATCCATAGCTTCCAGAAACTGGCCGATCTGTGCAGATGTGAGTCTGCCGTTCTTTTTGCCCAGTTCCATAAGTTCAGCCAGTGTAGTGATTTTCTTTTCTTTTGCGCTCATAAAATATCTCCTGTTATTTCTTTTTCTCTCTTAATATTTTCATTCTCTCGCTCAGCGCTTCGATGGATGTCTCCCCCGCTTCGCTCTGAGAAAGTTTTGCAGTAAGTAGGTTTTCGATATGCATCAGCACATCTTTTTCTGTGATTGTTATTTCCGAATTGCGGGCAATTATACCGCCCAGGGCACTTGCCGCTGAGGGTGACAGCCCGCCGGACAGCATTGAGTAGTTTACTTCCAGCCCCTGCTCCTTAAGGGCAGCAAAGCGCGTGAAGGCTTCCCTCATATCGCCGTCTGTAAAATTCTGTGCGGAAACAAGACTTTTCACCTTTGGCCACAGGCTGTTGTCCCTGATAAGTGCGCAGATAATCTGCTGCTGGGCATAAGCCTTTGGCATTGTGTTGTTTTTCCGGCGGTAATCCACCTTTATGTTCTGTGCAGTACCGCTGTGCAGCAGGTCTCTCTGTTTCTGATAGTTCCGCTGTTTTCGTCTGCGGGCCACAGTTCTGTCCAGCTGCAGTTTTATGGATGCCTTGTCCGTATCTGTTTCGTTGGCCAGGCGGCTGCAGTAAACATCCTGCTGTATGGCATTTTTCAGTGTGGCCAGTATATCACAGGCTTTGGTAAGATATTCCACCCTCTGTTCCGGGTTGGAAATATCATACTGTTTTTTCAGTTCCATCAGTCTGAAGTCCAGTGCTGTGTTTGCGCCCTCCAGCTTCATTTCAAATCGCTGCCGGCCGTATTTTTTTATGTATTCGTCCGGGTCCTTTGCACCTTCCAGAGACAGCACCTGCACAGTGATATCCTCTTTGCTGAAAAGCTCCATGGCACGGGCGGTGGCTTTCTGGCCGGCTTCGTCAGAGTCATAGGAAATTACCACTTTTTTGGCATAGTCACCTATCAGCTTTGCCTGCTGGGAGGTAAGGGCTGTACCCAGTGTGGCCACCGCATTGGTAAAGCCTGCCTGGTGCATCGCGATAACATCCATATAGCCTTCTGCCAGGATAAAGGTATCCTTGCCGGATTTTTTTGCAAGATTGAGGGCGAAAAGCCCGTTTGATTTTTTGAACACCGGTGTATCGCCGCTGTTAAGGTATTTAGGGCCGCCCTCGTCCCCCATTCGCCTGCCGCCAAAAGCGATTACGTTTCCGCGCAGGTCTATGATAGGGAACATTATCCTGTCTCTGAATATATCGTAAATTCCGCCTTTTTTGCCTCTGGCGCCAAGATATGCAGAAACAATTTCATTTTCTGTGAAGCCTTTGGATTTGAGATAATCCGTCAGGTTCTGCCAGCCCCGCGGCGCATAGCCAAGGCCGAAATTTACTATTGTTTTGTCTGTCAGCTGTCTTTCACGGAGATAGTGCAGTGCCTGCCTGCCGTTTTCCTCTTTCAGCTGATTGTGGAAATAGCGTGCAGCCAGCTTGTTCATTTCCAGTATTCTGGCTTTCAGCTTTGCCTGGCCGTCATCTTCGTCCGGCAGGGGCATACCGCACTGCTGTGCAAGGTAGCGCACCGCCTCTATGTAGGACAGGCTGTTCATTTCCATTGTGAACTTTATCACATCCCCGGCTGCGCCACAGCCAAAGCAGTAGTAACTCTGGGTTTCCGGGTACACCATAAAGGATGCGGAACGTTCCGAATGGAAGGGGCACAGGCCTTTATACAGACGGCCTGCGCGCTGGAGGGACACATAGCGGCTGATAACATCATAAATATCATTTCTTGCCACAAGTTCCTGTATGTAGACGGCAGGAATTGCCATATTACCCCTCCTTTACATTTCATTTATTATATATAGTGTATCATTTAAAAGTGTTGATTTTTTGTTTACCCAGTTATTTCACTTTCCAGGCCTTTGGAATAAAGATATTTTCAAAGGTTGCAGAAGCAAAGTCATCGCTCATGCCCTGGATATAGTCTGTAACCCGGCGGTCCAGGCCTTCCAGACCGGCAATGGTCTGATACATCTGCGGCATTCTGTCCGGATTGGTGTAATAGTAGCGGTACAGCTCCTCTATCAGCTTGTCCACTTTTTTCTCCTCCACCTTTGCCACACTGTCTGTGTATACGGTCCGGTACATAAACTTGTGCAGTTTATCATAATAGCCAAAAGTTTCCTCATCCATTCTGATTTCACTGCCGGAATTTTTTACCAGTGAATTGATAAGGGATGTGATTCTTTCGCTTTTGGAGTGCCCCAGGAAATCCGTGCAGTCACGGGGCAGGTCATTCTCTGTGATGATGCCGCCGGTGATTGCATCCTCTATATCGTGGTTGATGTATGCAATCCTGTCTGCATAGCGGACAATACAGCCCTCCAGCGTTTTGGGCCAGGTGCCTCTGGTGTGGTTGAGAATACCGTCCCTCACCTCTTCGGTAAGGTTCAGCCCTTTCAGGTTTCTCTCCAGATAGTCCACCACTCTCACACCCTGTTCAAAATGAGTGAAGCCGTTGGGGTTCAGCACGTTCAATGCCCTTTCCCCGGCGTGGCCAAAAGGAGTATGGCCCAGGTCATGGCCCATGCCGATGGCCTCTGTAAGGTCTTCATTGAGGCGCAGTGCCCTGGCAATGGTGCGGGCAATCTGTGTAACCTCCAGCGTATGGGTCATACGGGTGCGGTAATGGTCCCCTTCCGGTGATATGAACACCTGGGTTTTCTGCTTGAGACGGCGGAAGCTTTTTGAATGGAGAATTTTGTCCCTGTCCTTCTGATAGCAGGTGCGCAGGGTACATTCTTCCTCCGGTCTTTTTCTGCCGGCAGTGTCTGCAGAAAGCTGTGCATGGGGCGAAAGTGTTTCTTTTTCCAGCTGCATGATACGCAGTCTTACATTTTCCATATTCATACCCCCTCTATATATCTTATACGGAATAAGACAGTAAAAAACCTTTTTTTATTTTTAATTTTTTCAGATTTTTTGTATAACTGTCACAAAATTCCAAATTAATTCAACATTTTGCATCGGTGATTTTTTGTACAGGGTGTACAAATCAGAAAATATCATATATTTCCGGACTGATGTCCGGTTTTCGGCCTCTGGTCAGTACCTCAATATCATTCACAAGGTCTGTTTCTGTGCCGCTTACCATACGCATTTTCACAGAAACCCTGTCTGTGTACTGTGTGTCCATAATCTTTGCACCGCGGGCAGAACAGATATTCATCAGCCTGTCATAAAGCGGGTATTCCACATCAATTGTCAGGTCCACACACAGGCTGTAGGAAAGTATTTCCGCACTGGCCACAGCTGCCTGGGCCGCCTGTGTATATGCACGCACAAGACCGCCTGTGCCCAGCAGTGTGCCGCCGAAATAGCGCACCACAACAATGATGGCATCTTCAATGCCGGAATGGCGCAGTACCTCCAGAATAGGCATACCTGCTGTTTTCTGGGGTTCGCCGTCATCAGACTGGCGCTCTATTTTTTCATCCTTTATTATATAGGCGTAGCAGGCATGGCGGGCATCGTAGTGCTTTTTGCGCACAGAAGCCAGAAATGCCTGGGCGTCCCGTTCTGTTTTGGCGTGGGAAATATAGCCAATAAACTCGCTTTTTTTCTCATATATGGTATCGTGGCTGACACCTGCCACTGTTTTGTAATCTGCCATAACAGCTCCTTGTAAAAATGCAAAAGCCGTGCCTTTGCAGGATTGTATCAATAACTTTTCAGATAAATAAACAAATATTATATGAAAAAACAGGGCGGTATAAATACCGCCCTTGATTTTTTGCAATATAATTAGTCTGTGAGACCAAATTTCTTTTTGAATCTGTCTACACGACCGCCAGCGTCTACAATTTTCTGTTTACCAGTGTAGAATGGGTGGCATTTTGAACATACGTCAACAGAGATGTTTTTCTTTGTTGAACGTGTTTTGATAACGTTACCACAAGCACATGTGATTGTAGCTTCTTCGTAATTTGGATGGATGCCTTCTCTCATTTTGTTCACCTCATTTTCATTTTGGCGGGGTTTCCGTCCCCGACCTTTCCATAGTTACCCTAAAATATTACCACAACTTATCTGTAAATGCAAGTGTTTTTTGATGGTAAATAAGAACTTTTTTCTGCCGGATGAATCCGCAATAAAGAGGCGGCTGTGTGCCGCCTCTTATAATGTAATAAATATGGCTTATTATGCCAGAACAGCTTTGATAACTGTGTCGATATCAGCTTTGATTGCTGTTGCTTCTGCCAGGTCTTTACCTTTGATGGAGTAGTAAACCTTGATTTTTGGTTCTGTACCTGATGGACGTACGATAACCTGGTGGCCGCCTTCAAGCAGGTAGATGAGGATGTTTGCATTTGGCAGGTCGATATGCCATTCTTCGCCTGTCAGTTCATCTTTGTGTGTGAGAGTCTTGTAGTCTTCTCTTGCAACAACTTTCAGTGAACCCAGTGCAGCCAGCGGTTTGTCACGCAGGCCCTGCATGATGTCTTTCATCTTGTCCATACCGGACAGACCTTCGAATTCATAGGAATCAACCTTGTTCAGGTAGTAGCCGAATTCTGCATAGATGTCCTGCAGAGCTTTGTTGATGGAAGAACCGATTGAACGGTAGTATGCAGCCATTTCGCTGATAAGCAGTGTGGCAACAACAGCGTCCTTGTCACGTACAGCTGTACCTACCAGGTAGCCGTAGCTTTCTTCAAAGCCCAGGATGAAACGGTTTTCTTCACCTTTTTCTTCCAGTTTCTTGATTTCTGTACCGATGTATTTGAAGCCTGTGAGAACATTGATTGTTTCAACGCCGTGGCTTGCAGCAACTGCATCTGCCAGGGAGGAAGAAACGATGGATTTAACCAGGATTGGGTTTTCAGGCAGTGTGCCCAGTTCTTTTCTTGTTTTTGCGATGTAGTCTGTCAGCAGGATACCTACCTGGTTGCCTGTCAGCAGAACATATTCATCGTTTTCTTTTACAGCGATACCTACGCGGTCTGCATCAGGGTCTGTAGCGATGAGAACGTCACCGTCCAGTTCCTTTACTCTGTCCAGACCCAGCTGCATAGCTTCTCTGATTTCCGGGTTTGGATATGGGCATGTAGGGAAGTTGCCGTCAGGCAGGCGCTGTTCTTCAACGATTGTGATATCTTTCAGGCCGGCTTTTGCCAGAACTGTTGTAACAGGAACAAGACCTGAACCGTTGAGCGGTGTGTAAACCATCTTCATCGGTTCTTTTTCAAAGATGTCTTTTCTCATCATCTGGTTAAGACACCATGTGTAGTATGCTTCTTTCACTTCTTCAGAAACATATTCAATTTTGCCTTCTGCCATAGCAGTGTCAAAATCAGCTTTTCTGATATCAGCAAAAATATCCAGCTTGTTGATTTCAGCCAGAACTTTGTCTGCAGATTCACTTGTCATCTGGCAGCCGTCAGGACCATAAACTTTGTAGCCGTTGTATTTTGCAGGGTTGTGTGATGCTGTGATCATAATACCTGCGTCAGAGTTATGTGCTCTTGTAGCAAATGAAAGCATTGGTACAGGTGCAAGTGCATCGTAAAGATAAACTTTTACGCCGTTTGCAGCCAGAATCTGTGCGGCAACTTTTGCAAATTCATCTGAACGGATGCGGGAGTCGTAGGAAATTGTAACAACAGGGTTTTCCTTTTCGCTTGTAAGGAAGTTTGCCAGGCCCTGTGTTGCCTTGCCTACTGTGTAGATGTTCATTCTGTTTGTACCTGCGCCCAGAACACCGCGCAGACCTGCTGTGCCGAATTCAAGATTCAGCAGAAATCTTTCTTTGATAGCTTCGTCATTGCCCTTGATATCGCCCAGTTCAGCCAGCAGATAATCTTCACCTACAGCTTCACACCAGCGTTCATATTCTTTGATGTACATGATAAAATGCCTCCATTTATTTTATTTTTTTACACACTTAACACAGCGCAGGAAAACATGGCTTTCAAGCGCAAATATACACCTTAAGGATACCATAATCATCAATTTCTATCAATTCGATTTGTATATAAAAATATGATATTTTATTGTGAAAAATGACATAATAACATATTTTACGGCAGTGTTTTTCCCTTTTTATTGCATAAATTGTACAATTATTGTAAGATATTCAAGAGGTGATATGATGTTCAGTAAAGTATACAGCTTCGGCGTTATGGGTATAGACGGCTATGTGGTGACAGTGGAAACACACATATCCGGCGGCCTGCCTGCATTTGATATAGTGGGCCTGCCGGACAACGCCGTAAAGGAAGCCAAGGAACGTGTGCGCAGTGCCATAAAGAACAACAGTCTGTCCTACCCTGCCAGCAGGATAACTGTAAACCTGGCGCCGTCAGACATAAAAAAGACCGGCGCCGTGTATGACCTGCCTGTACTGCTTGGCATCATATCCGCACAGAACGATATAAAACAGATAAGTGATAAATATGCCTTTGCAGGCCAGCTTTCACTGGACGGCAGCCTGCGCGGTGTGCCCGGTATACTGCCAATGGCAATAAAAGCCAGGGAAGAAGGCTTTTCCCATTTTTTTGTCCCTGCTGACAATGCAAATGAGGCCGCTGTGGTGGACGGGCTGTGTGTGGTGGCGGTAGACCGTCTGGCACAGCTGATTGAAATGCTGAAAGGTGAAAAAGAGATTGTTCCCCATACGTACACAGCAGTTGAAGCCGGGGAGGAATATCTGGATTTTGCAGATGTAAAAGGCCAGGAAGAGGCCAAAAGAGCCATGGAAATAGCCGCTGCCGGCGGCCACAATATACTGATGGTAGGCCCGCCGGGTGCAGGCAAAAGTATGCTGGCAAAAAGAATG
>JAFQAF010000162.1 GCA_017400025.1 Oscillospiraceae bacterium | reverse complement strand
TTGATTATTCCCGTGCCCCGGGCAAAGTGGTGGTCCGCGGTGAAAACCTTGTCCTGGGCTATGACTCCCCTCTTACAAAACCTGTAAACTTTGAGGTGGAAAGAGGGCAGAAAATCGCCATCAAAGGTGTGAACGGTCTGGGCAAATCCACACTGCTGAAAACAATGCTGGGCATTATTCCGCCTTTTGAAGGCAATTGTGAGCTGGACTACTATGCAGAACCTGCATATTTTGAGCAGGAGCACATAGGCAGCAGCAAAACCGCACTCTACGAAATATGGGATATGTATCCTTCCATGACAAATGCGGCAGTGCGCGGTGCACTGGCAAAGTGCGGGCTGACCACACAGCACATAGAAACACAGTGCAAGGTGCTGTCCGGCGGTGAAAATGCAAAGGTAAGGCTGTGTGCAATAATGCTTAAAGCAATGAATCTGCTGGTACTGGACGAACCTACAAATCACCTTGATGTTGAAGCTAAAGACAGTCTGAAACAGGCCATAAAGGATTTTAAAGGCACAGTAATACTTGTAAGCCACGAGCCGGAATTCTATGAAGATATTGTAACAGATATATGGAATCTGGAAGACTGGACAACAAAAATAGTATAAACAAAAAGACAAGGCATTCTGCCTTGTCTTTTTTCATTAGTAAATATAAATATTAACTGTGTTTTTCCAGTTCAGTGAGCTTTCCAGATATGTTTCATAGAACAGATCCACGCCTATAATGCCCTGCATCAGTGCTGTGCCTGTATCTGTGGCAACTGCCCAGCCGTATACAAATTTGCCGTCCGGGCTGGCAATATACATCTTGGTGCCATATGGAATAATATTTGGGTTTACGGCAACAGAGCCATAGTAAAGGCCCAGGCCGGAGGCACCCTTGCCTCTTGGTGAATAGTAGCCTGTGGCAGCTGTGTTTGTGATAACACGGCTGTAGCCGCTTGGCACACCATTTGTCACTGTTACACCCCGTGGTGCAGACAGCGGTGAAACCGGAACACCTGCGCCGTATGTCAGCACCAGTTTGTTCACAGGTTTTTTCAGAACTTCCACCTTGCTTACCAGTGCCAGGTCCAGCTCGCCGTCCACATATCTTTCACGGTATGTCACACGGTTTGTGCCGTTGGAGCCTTCACGCAGTGTGTACTGCTTTTTAGGGAAGCGGAAGGTAAGGCTGCTCTTTTTATAAGTTGTTTCAAAAGGAACTGTTTCCTCGTAGGAATTGTCCACATATTCCACGCGGTAAACACGGATTGAATCACCGGGTTTTACCACAGTGTGAAGGGCAGGCTCTGTGTAGTCATGCTCGCCCAGGGTGATGCCGTCATTTGCCAGGCAGTCGTTTACTGTGCCCTGTGTGACACGGGATATTACTTCCCCGCCGTCCACAGTGATCGGCACTTCAAAGCCGCGGCTGATTGTCAGGTTTCTGAAACCGCCGTCAAAAGATGTATAAAGAATTTTGTCTGTCTCTTCAAGACTGATATCTGCAAGCTCTAATATTTTTTCCTGATCTGAAAAAGTTGATACCAGTACAATGTCTTTTTCACCGTCTGAAATACGGATAATATTTGTGAAAAAGAACATTGCTGATGCAGAAGCCATCAGGATTACAAAAGCACCGATTACATAAAGAATCTTTGCCCTGTTTTCCCTGAGAACATCCTGCAGCTTTTTCTTCTCTTTCTGCATAATTTCTCCTTTAAGATTATTTGCCTTTCCGGCAAACATAGTTTACCACTTTGCAAATGTTGCTTTTGGTAAAAATATAGATTTTATTCCATTTGATTTGTGTACTTTTCACAGTACACCGGCGTATTATACCACATTGGAAGAAATATGTCAAAAAATGATGTAAAGCAAAAGAAAAAAGCACCTGTGAAAGGTGCTTTTTTCAAGTATATACCAACGAAAATTATTTTTTCTTGGAACCGCCTGCTTTTTTGGCTGCGTGAAGAACGATAGCCAGAGCGATAACGCCGTATACGATAAATACGCGGAAGTATTCGCCGATAAGAGCAGAGCCGAAGATGTTCTGACCTGCCAGTGGAGAAACGTTGAACAGCAGGTGGAACAGGAATGTACCAAGGATAGCCTGTGGTACTGTAGCTTTTGTAACAGATGCACCACCGATAAGGAGAGCAGCACCTGCGAACATACCAACGTTCTGGTGAGCTGTGTATGTGGACAGTGTACCAAGGTTCTGCAGGAACAGCAGCTGGCCCCATGCAGCAAGAACTACAGACATGATGTTGGCAATGATACGTACTTTGTTAACGTTGATACCGCTAACTTCAGCGATTTCCATATTCTGACCAACAGCTCTCATGTCCTGGCCGATTTTTGTCTTGAAGAACATTGTGATAAATACACACAGCAGAGCAATAAGGCCGTATGTTACTACAGGAATTTTAACAACACGTTTGAACATCAGCAGTGCAGGCATTGTGTAGCCGGCTGCACCGATAGCTGCAAGCAGAACAGCAACAACGATTTTTGCAACATCAGCTTTTTTGTTTTTGATTGTGTTGTAAACTGCAACCACCAGAGTGATAACAGCCATAATAAGTACAAATGTGAATACATCAACTTTCAGGATGCCGTCAACAGCACCTTTAACCATTGTAAGGTCGATGGAGCTTCTTGCGCCAACGCCGGATGGCAGGACAAGTTCGTAAACATCAACAGGGATAATACCACCGATGATGAACAGGAACAGCAGCATGTACAGACCGTGTGCGAAGTAACCTACGAACATGGATGTGAGCATTTCCTGGCCTTTTGTTTTGTTGTTCAGTGCACCTGAAAGGAAACCGAACAGGATTGCAAAAGGAACACAGATAACTGCTGCAAATGCGATAGCTGCAATGCCTTCCATTTTCATGGCAAGAGCTATGTAAAGACCAATCTGTGAAGCCATGGCACCAACAACGATACCAAAGTTCAGACCCATACCTGCAAGAACAGGAATGAGAAGGGAAATAACGAAGAATGCGTTACGTGCGAAACGTGAAACAACGTCATTCATAATGATTGCAGGCTGTGTACCTGAATAGTAAACAAAGATAGCTGAAATTGTAAGGAATACTACAGGAACAGCATTTTCTGCGAGGAATTCTTTAATGTTGAATTTTTTATTTTTTAACATTATTTGTTACCTCCTGCCTGTGCAAGTGCGTAGAGGATGATACCGTTGGAAACGATAATACGAACTACGTCACCGAGACCGCCTTCTGGTGCCAGCATGGAAACTACCGGAACAGAAACTGCAATGATTGTCTGGTACAGAAGTGTACCAAGGATAACATGGCTGATTTTGATTTTTCTTGTGGATGCACCACCGATAAGAACAGCAGCAACAGGATACATGGACATGTTCATAGGAGCTGTGTACAGCTGATAGAAACCGAATGCCTGTGCATAGATAACAATACCAAGAGCACCAAGAACTGTGGAAATCATAGTACCGATGATACGCTGTCTGTTAACGTTTACACCAACAGCAGATGCGTAAACAGGGTTAGCGCCTGCAGCACGCATTGCAATACCCATTTTTGAACGTGTGAACAGGTACATGAGGAAGCATGCAAAAGCAATGATAAGCAGCAGACCTATCTGAATTGTAACACCGCCTACAGTAATATTCAGCATATCAGAGAGGATAGCGTCATAGTAGCCGTCCAGAGTGATTGTTGTACGGAGACCTTTACCGCCGATAGCCCAGATCATGGAAGGGTTTTTGAACGGGAGAACCATCCAGCCGATACACATGATGTATACAGCTGCATAACCAACGTATGTAGCAACAACCATTTCACTGCCTTTAACTCTGTTCAGCAGCAGACCGTAACCAAAGCCAACGATTGCGCCGAAAGGAATAGCAAGTACAAGTGCACATGCAATACCTGCAAAGCCTGTGAGCTGGAGTTCAAGGCTGATAAGACCTGCAAGAACACCTGCAAGGATACCAAGTGTGATACCGAAGTTCAGCAGTGTACCGGAAATGATGGAAGGCACCATTGCCAGTGAGAAAAATGCGTACATGCCGAAACGGTTGAGAATATCAGAGAACAGGATAGGCATATCCTGGCCCTGCAAAAATGCAACTACCAGAAGGAAAATAGCAAAAGCTGTTACGATAAAACGGCTAACACCATAATCCTGTATCATTTTTTTAACGTTTGTCATAGTATTAACCCTCCATTCCTTCTTTGATACCGCTCATCAGCAGACCAAATTTAGCATCATTTTCACTGGCTGGAAGAACGCCGAATACTTTACCTTCTGTAACGATAGCAATTCTGTCACATACAGAACGGAGTTCAGCAAGTTCGGAAGAAGTGATAATAACTGTCATACCCTGTTCTTCATTGAGTTTTACCAGTGTGTCAAGCACCAGACGTTTTGCACCGATGTCGATACCACGTGTTGGTTCTGAAACAAAGATAATCTTTGGATCGCTTGTAAGAGCTTTTGCGATACATACTTTCTGCTGGTTACCACCGGACAGACGTCTAACATTCTGGTTAGGACCTGTGCAGCGGATATCCAGTTCTTCGATGTATCTGTTTGCGTTTTCTGTAACTGCAGCCTGGTCCATCAGGGAAACAGGACCGAATTTCTTCAGGAATTTGCCCTGGTTCTGGAGAGCAGGAACAGCAATATTGAATGCGATGCTTTCGTCCAGCAGCAGGCCAACGCCACGTCTGTCTTCGGAAACGAATGCAATCTGTGCATTGATAGCAGCTTTAGGATTGTTCAGAGGAACTTCCTTACCTTCAAATGTAACAGTACCTGTAGCAGGATACAGACCCATGATACCGTTTGCAATACCGATTTTACCCTGGCCAGCAAGACCGCCGATACCCAGAATTTCGCCTTTTTTGATTTCAAGGTTTACACCTTTTACAACTTCACCAGGCATCTGAACTTCCAGATTTTCAATCTTCATAATGATTTCGTCGCTGGCTTCGTGATGTTTTGTTCTTTCGATAACTTCAACTTCACGGCCAACCATCAACCGGGAGATTTCTGTAACATTTGTTTCAGCTGTGTTGAGATATTTTACAAATGCGCCGTCACGGATGATTGTAACGTGCTGTGAAGCAGCCATAACTTCATCAAGACGGTGTGTGATAAACAGGATAGCGATACCCTGATCAGCCAGTGCACGCATAGCAGCAAGCAGTCTTTCTGCTTCGCCTTCTGTGAGAACAGCTGTAGGTTCGTCGAATACCAGCAGTTTAACACCTCGTTTGTCGATTTCACGTGCAATTTCAACAAACTGCATATAGCCAACAGGCAGGCCTGCAACTTTGTCTGCAGGAACCATATCCATACCCAGCTGGTCCAGAGCAGCCTGTGTATCTTTTCTGATTTCTTCACGGTTCAGGTTTTTCATCGGGTCACCGAGGAATTTACCCAGAATGCTTTCTTTCAGAGGTTCACGGTTCAGCTTTACGTTTTCTTCGATGGAGAAGCCAGGGATAAGCATGAATTCCTGATGAACCATACCGATGCCGTATTTCATGGCATCACGAGGAGTCTTGATTTCAATAGGCTCGCCATCCATAAGGATTTTACCTTCGTAACCACCTGTGGAATGAATAACAGGCATACCGAAAAGGATGTTCATAAGTGTGGATTTACCGGCACCGTTTTCACCACAGAGAGCGTGGATTTCGCCCGGCATAACTTTCAGGGAAACGCCTTTGAGAACCTGGTTGCCAAAGTAGTTCTTTTTAATGTCCACCATCTCAAGAACAGGTTTTAAGTTTTCCAAAAAAATCACCTCATATAAATTTTAAATATATTAAATTTCCCATCCGGGAAACATGATAGTCAAATTAAAAAAGCTGTTTTTAAACAGCCTTGAAAAGTTTTGTTTGTTTTTTCAGGGATTGTTTTCAGGGATTAAAAGTAAAAAAAGTTTCAATAATTATCAGGGTATTTATACAATAAGGGGAGAAGAAGCTTCTCCCCTGTACTGTATCTTTTATAAATCCCTGATTATAAAGTCAGTTTTTTACAGATTAGAATGTGATGTATTCGCCGAGGAATACCAGCAGGTTTGGATATTCGATACCGTCGATAACCTGTACATTGTATGTTACGTTACCGCCTGCAGCTTCGCCGATGTGTCTGGAAACTTCGTCTGGAACGAATCTCTGATCAGCTGGGCAACCTGCGTCGATCCAAGCAAGGCCGTATTCTGTAAGGCCCTGGATGTAAGCCATGTTCATTGGGCAAGTCCATGTAGATGTTCTGCCTGTCATGCCGAGCTCAGCAATTTTTGCTGTAACCTGGTCGATGCAGTACTGAACGTCACCGGCTTTGTCGTCTGGAATTTCGATACCAAGAACGTTAGGGAATGCATGGTATGGAGATGGGCAGCATGGCTGTGGGTAGATAGCACCAAGTTCAAGAACTTTTTTCAGCATTGGTTCCTGCAGAGCGCAGTTTGTTGAGAAGAATGCTGTGTCAACGCCGTATTCAGCAACTTTCTTTGGTACATCTTCCAGCATGAACTGCTGTGCACCAGCAACGCCTACGTCAGACAGTGGGTCTGGAGCGTCAGCCATTACAAATTCGATACCGAGTTTTTCACATTCGGATTTGAAGTTAGCAATACGTTCCTGTGTAGCTGTACCAGCAAGGTGACGAGCAAATGAGTAGTGGATGAGTGTTTTAGCACCCATTTTTGCTGCCTGCTGAGGAATTGTAAGACCTGTTCTGATACCGTCTGTACCAACGATAACGTCAGCAACTGGAGTGATGATGTTTGGTTCTTCGTGTGCTACGCCACAGAGAACGAGCAGATCTGGGTTGATTTCTCTTGCAGCATCGATAGCAGCGCGAGCGCCGGAAACTGCCTGCTGGAATACCAGAACTTTAACGTCTGGGTCAGAAACCAGGGAAACAACGTTGGAAATAACTGTTTCTGTTTCTTTGTCAAAGTTATCAGGGTATGTAGCTGTGATAACTCTGTCTGGGTATTTAGCTTTCATTTTTTCAGCAGCCTGGAAGTCTTCTTCACCCTGTGTAACTGTACCAGTGATGATAGCAACTTTACCAGCTGTTGCTGTTTCGCCGCCTGTTTCGCCGCCGCCACATGCTACCATGGACAGAGCCATAACTGCTGCGAGAGCCAAAGCTATAACTTTTTTCATATGAGTTTCCTCCTAATAAAATATACTTCCAAACCATAACCTGTATAGGTTTTGTTTGCTATGGTTGGTATTATAATGCATATTTACAACATAGTCAACCGATTTTGACCTTTTTTGAAACTTTTGTGAAAACAGTGAAAATTTGACCACAATTTTACACTTCCTTTGTCACTTTCTACAATAAATAGTTACAAAAAAGTTTCATTTTAGTTTTTGTAGAAATACATTTGATTTTCCATGGAATACAAAAAAGCCCGATTTTTATTTTTTTAATGGTTTTCAGGGCTTTTTCTTATTTTTATTTAGATTGACATTTTTTTGACTTACTCCTTATCAGAGCAATGTTTAGACTGTATTTTAAAGCACAAAAGGACAATTTAAGGTAACAAAAGTACATTATTTAATGCATATTTTGTATATTTTTTACATCGATGAATATTTATAAAAAGCAAACACGGCACAAAAACTTTGTTCTTTGCCGTGTTATCCTTTATTTATTTAACCGAAAGAGGCAAATTTACAGTAAAAACAGATCCTTTGCCAAGAGAAGACTTAAGTGTAATACTGCCTCGGTGAAGATTTACAATGTGCTTTACTATGGAAAGGCCCAGGCCGGTAGAGGAAATATTCTTGTTTCTTGATTTTTCCACCACATAGAACCTTTCAAAAACACTTTCGTGGTTTTCAGACCGTATGCCTATCCCGCTGTCTGCAACAGAAAGCACAGCATTGCCGCCCTCTTTTCCAAGGGTTATCTTTACCCAGCCGTTTTCCTTATTGTATTTTATGGCATTTGATATAAGGTTGTCTGCAAGCTGGTACATCAGGCTGCTGTCAGCCATTATTTCCACGTCATCCAGTTCAAGGCTTACCGAAATATTTTTTCTGTCAGCCGCAGGTGACTGCTGCTCTGCAGCTTTTCTGACTATCTTTTTCAGGTTTACCGGTGCCATATTGAACTTTTCGCCTGACTCAAGGCCTGAAATCCTGATAACATTTTCTATCATGGTCAGGAGTATTTCCGCATTGCTTTCAATTATATGCCCGAAATTGCGGATATCCTCTTTTTTGGCTATATCTGCAGAAATCAGCTGACTGTAACCCAGAATATTGGTCAGCGGTGTTTTCAGTTCGTGGGTTATGCTGTCTGCAAAACGGCGGCGGTCTCTCTCCCTTTCTATCTGGTCAGTGATATCCATTACAATTATAATGGCGCCGTGGTCACCATCAAAGCTGTTTGCGCCGGCTATACACTGATACCAGTTGTCCCTCAGGCGGAAAACCGCCTGTTCTGTCCCGCCTGACAAAGCAGTTTCAAGGACTGTATGCATTTCCGGTATTTTTACCAGTGCCCTGAATTCCTTGTTGTCTGTATCTATTTCAAACAGTTCCCGGGCTTCAGGGTTTATCTGTATTATTTCCGACTTACTGTTGCATACAATAATGCCTTCCTTTACATTATTGAAAATGCTCTGCAGTTTCAGTTTTTCTTCTGTAAGGTTCTGCACCTGCCGGCTGATTATATCATTCTGCCTGCGGATTTTATTTATAAAAGGCTGCAGTTCCTCATATATGTTTCCGTCACCTTTTTCCACATCGTACTTTTCAATATTGTCTACAATACGTCTTGTGGTTACACCGGAAAACATAAAACACAGGGTGACTATACATATAATGGCAAGCAGTACCAGAGGGCTGGTCTCCATAAGAATATCCATAAAGATATCGTTGGTGGTAACAGCAATTCTTACAACAGAACCGTCACCAACCTTTGATGCACAGTAATATGTAACCTGGTCAGAGGTGGTGGAATAGCGCTGTACAGTGGACATTTCGTCTTTCAGTGCCCGGATAATTTCGGGGCGGTCTGCATGATTTTCCATAGTGGATATGTCATAATGGGAATCATATGTAACCACGCCGTCATGGTATATGTATGTAACTCGCCCGTGGGTCAGACCTTCGATATCATAAAGAATACTGAAGTTGTCTTCCGGGGTGGTTTCCAGAATATGCATCAGCAGGCGAGTCTGTGACTGCACCTGCTTGTACATAGTTTCCTGCATATATAATGTATAAATAATAATCGACGTACATACTGCAAGAGCGCAGGCAAGTGTACTGATTAAAAAGTTGTTTTTTACAATTCTTTTTTTCAAAACGGTTATTCAGCCTTGTAGCCTACTCCTCTTACTGTCTTAATAACGTCACCGCCGGATTCCAGCTTCTGGCGCAGTGTTTTGATATGCATATCTATTGTACGGCTTTCGCCCACATAGGTATCGCCCCATACTTTGTCCATTAGCTGTTTGCGTGTAAACACCTGACCTTTGTTTTCCATAAGGAGGTTCAGCAGGTTGTACTCTTTCAGTGTGAGTTCCACCTGTCTGCCGTCCACCTCTACCCTGTGCTGGGATGGGAAAAGCTGTACATTCCGGCATACAATAACTTCGTTCAGATTTTTAGGTGTAGTACGGCGCAGCACTGCGCGCACACGGCTGAGCAGTTCCATAACGCCGAAAGGCTTTGAAACATAGTCATCTGCACCCATATCAAGGGCACGTACCTTATCTATTTCTGCAGATTTTGCAGTGAGCATAATAACCGGGATTGTTTTTGTAGCGGGTATCTGTTTGAGATTGGCCAGAATTTCCATACCGTCCACATCGGGCAGCATTACATCCAGAATAATAAGGTCCGGCTTGTCGCTTTTCATCGCCTTGTCAAAATCTTCTGATGTAGTAAAGCCTCGTGCTTCGTATCCGGCAGACTGCATAGCGTAAACCACAAGATTGTTTATGTTGAAGTCATCTTCTATACACCATATTTTCATTTATATTCTCCTCAATAAAGCATATATATTTATTATACATATTTATAAAACAAGTTTCAACGGCAAAGCTGCTGTTTAATTGTAAAACATATTTTACTTTTATGCATTAAATGCCATCTGCCTGCATATAAATTACAAAAAAGATGGAGGTCCATAATGGAGGACAGAATTTTCCGACAGATGGAAGTGGAAAGATGCGTGGCAGTGGGAAGGTATGTGGCAGAAACCGGTGCCACTGTAAGACAGGCGGCGGCTGTGTTCGGCATATCCAAAAGCACCCGGCACAAAGACCTGACAGTAAGGCTGAAAAGCGAAAACCCTGCCCTGTACAGTGAGGCTGCCCGGGTGCTGTACCGCAATAAAAGTGAGCGCCACATAAGGGGCGGTCTTGCCACAAGACGGAAGTATACCGGGTGCACGAAAAAGAAATAGCAAATTTTATACATATCCGAACAGTATGAATATTTATCTTGATTTTTATTATATAAAGGTATATACTCTGTATATATATTAATCAAGGAGATACTGAAATGATTGACAACAAAAAACTGTTTGACGCTGTGGACAGCGTTGCAGATATAATTGCACAGGTAAATGACGAAGTATGGCGGGCTGCAGAGGTTTATTTCAAGGAATACAAATCTGCCCAGGCACTGACAAAAGCCGCTGAACAGTATGGCTTTACAACAGATATGGGCGTAGCAGGTATACCAACAGCCTTTGTATGCAAATGGGGCGAAAAAGGCCCTAAAATCGGTATTCTGGCTGAATACGATGCCCTGGATGCACTGACACAGAAGGCCGGCTGCACAACACGCCGGGCTGCTGACGGTGAAAAGGACGGCGCACCGGGCCACGGCTGCGGCCACAACTCCCTGGGTGCAGGTGCACTGGGTGCTTCCATTGGTCTGAAAAAATACTGTGAAGAAAACGGCGTTGATGCACAGATTTATTTCTTTGGCTGCCCTGGTGAAGAAAACGGCAGCGGCAAGGTATTTATGGCAAGGGACGGCCTGTTTGACGATATGGATATCTGTCTGACATGGCATCCGGGCGATACTAACGCCATTACAGGCGACGGCTCACTGGCAAACATCAGTATCAAATACAAATTCTACGGCGTGGCCAGCCACGCTGCAGCAGTGCCCCATCTGGGCAGAAGTGCCCTGGATGCCTGCGAACTGATGAACGTGGGTGTAAACTATCTGCGTGAACATATTATTCCGGAAGCAAGGGTGCATTATTCATACCTTGATGCAGGCGGAAAAGCCCCTAACGTTGTTCAGGACTATGCCTGCACATACTACTTTGTACGTGCGCCAAAAGCAAAAACTGCCTTTGAAATCACAGACAGAGTGGATGATATTGCACGCGGTGCCGCACTTATGACAGGCACAAGACTGGAAATAATACATATGGACGGCCTGTCTGACTATATTCCAAACGAAACTCTGGGCAAGGTAATGTATGAAGCCTTCTGTGAAGTGGGCACACCGGAATATACAGAAGAAGAGCTGGCAATGGCCAAAGCATATTACGAAACCTTTGACCAGGCTGCAGCACAGCTGGAAAAAGCAAAACGGGCAAAGGCAAACGGCGTGGATGTTTCCGAATATGACAATGTATATCTGGACAAGCTTATTGCACCTTACAACCACGCACCGGAAAGAGCAATGCCTGGCTCCACAGACGTGGGTGATGTAAGCTACTGTGCACCTACAGCACAGTTCAACGCTGCAACAGTTGCCATAGGCACACCGGGTCATTCCTGGCAGATGACAGGTCAGGGCGCTGTAAGCTACACACACAAAGGCGTGGTAAACGCCGCCAAGGTTCTGGCACTGACAGCGCTGAAAGCAATTGATAACCCGGAAATAATAGAAAAAGCCAAGGCAGAACACAAAAAGAACTGCCCGGACGGCTACATCTGCCCTACAGACCCTGCATTTATGCCGGACCTTGAAGGCTGATAAAACAAAAATACGGACAGGGTGGTTTCACCTTGTCCTTTTTGTTTTATCTGTTTCTGCAGGCTGTACCGTAAACAGAAAAGCCACAGCACAATCTGCTGTGGCTTTTGTTATCAATATACAGTATTTTATCTGCCCATATTTTCCGCGTTTTCAATAATTGTATCGATTGTATTGAAAATGCGGTAAAAATATCTTTCACATATTTCTATAACCAGCACATCAGTGTCCTGAGGCAGGCTGAAGTCTGCAAAATATGCAAAGGTGGCGTGGTCAACATCATATCTGTCTGCCAGTATAGGCAGCATCATATCACCGAAACTGTCGTGCAGCAGGTAAAGCTTCTGCCCGGAATGCTGTGCTTTGGTAGTAACCCGGTAGTAGCTGTCCGGCTGTACATAATTGTATATGCCGCTGACGTTTGCCAGGTCCATCAGAGGTTTGTCCTCTGTTTTTTCATAAACAGCGTTTTCAAAACCGTCAAACCGGTACTGAATCATACGCAATGCCCCCAGGTTGTTCCAGTGGGTATCATATCTGTAATACACGGTTTCCTCTGTGTCTTTCAGATATTCCGGCAGGTAGAAAAATTCCACTTCCTGCGGAATATACTGCTGCAGCACAGTGATTTTGGAAACATCCAGTTTTGGAATATCCCGCGGCATATATTCACTGTAAACCTGCTCCTTGTTTGGTGCAACTATTATTTTCAGCTCCACACCTCTGGCGGAAAGTATGCTTTCAAGCTGTGCCAGCTTTGCGGCGAGGGTTTCCATCTGCTGGGGTGTATAGTGGTTTGTACCCTGGTAATCATCTGTGGAGTTGGAATCGTGGTTATTTTTCAGAAACAGCCAGTCTTCCCTGCCCAGCAGAACTTCACCGGACTGCAGTGAGCCGAAAAGTTTGAGATTCCGCCCGGCATTCAGGCTGGTGAGCTCGTTTTTGAAAGGAGCGTTGTCGTTTATAAAACCGTCAATCATACTGCTTTTTTCGGTGAAATCTGCATTTTTTATATCTTCAAATGTAATGTAGTTTCTGTTTTCGTAGTTTGTGTGGTCCCACAGGCCGTAGGTCAGCAGGTACAGCGGCCACAGTCCCACTGTGAGGGCCAGGAAAACAGCAATAAATATTTTGTTTTTCACAGGCTGTCCTCCTTAAAATCTGAAATAGATAAACGGGTTGTAAGTGCTGGAAACCAGGCTGACTATACATATAAAGTACAGCAGCGGCAGATAGAGCATTTCCAGTGTGTGTACTTCCCTGCTGAAAATATACTGTTTCAGCCGGGGCAGTTTTTCCTGCAGAAAGCCGCTGAACAGTACGCCTACAGCAACAAAGACAACCAGTCTCGCATCAACGAACTGTGCTACAGGGTATGCGGCACTGCCGGCTGAAGGAACAAACATATTTTTCAGCATCACAATGGCATAGCGCAGACCGGGCGCACGGA
>JAFQAF010000161.1 GCA_017400025.1 Oscillospiraceae bacterium | reverse complement strand
TCCGGTTCTCTGCCCGGGGCGTCCTTTATCCACAGCCCCTTGTGGTCTGTCACTCTGTCGCAGTATTCCAGCACACCCTGGATAGGTCTGTGGCCGGATTTCACTATTGCACCCAGACTCTTTTCTTCAATTGAGGACAGACCGCCGGCAATATTGCCCGGTGTAGGCTGACCGCCGCGCATATCCTCGCCTATGGACATGGCTCTTTTTTCCATTTCGTCCACTATCTGGTAGATTTTCTGGCCTACCGGGCCGTCTTCACCGCCCACTGCACGGCGTGCCAGAATGTGTTCGCCGCCCAGGAATTCAGTGGTTTCGCCGAAAATAACTGTGGCACCCAGGTCCACCAGCTTGTCTGCCACATAGCCAATCACGCAGTTGGAGGCCATACCGCTGGTTGTGTCAGAGCCGCCGCATTTGATGGACATAACCAGATTGGAAATATCCACCGGCACTCTCTGTATACCGCTGATTTCCTGCACCAGCCTCTGTGCGGCGTCAATGCCTGCCCGGATTGCACGGGATGTGCCCCCCAGCTCCTGAATATGTATTATTTCCACAGGCTTGCCTGTGGCTTTGATTTCTTCATAAATTCTCCGGTGGTCTGTGCCTTCACAGCCCAGGGATACTATCAGCACCGCGCCTACGTTAGGGCTCTGGCCCAGATTGCTCAGCACGTCTGTCACCCTGCCCAGGTCCAGCGGCAGCTGGCAGCAGCCCTGGTGGTGGAAATAGCCTATTGTGCCCTGCACCTGGCGGCAGACAGCCTGCGCCACGTCATTTGCACACACCACGCTTGGTATTACGGCCACCAGGTTTCTTGCGCCGTATTTTCCGTCCGGACGGGGATAACCCATAAATGTATATGCCATTGTATTACCTCCTACAAATCACCGCGGCCGCGCATTGCTTCCAGATTGTGCACATGCACATAGTCGCCTTTTTTTATATCACAGCTGGCACGTCCTATGGATTCGCCGTATTTCATAATAGCCTCACCTTTTGCTATGTCCTTCACGGCAATCTTGTGGCCGTAAGGCACATCGCCGTGCACTGTGATTATTTCGCTTTCACCTTTTTTGTCACGCATTTCCACTTCTGTGCCGTCGGTTATTCCGTTGGCAAATATAGTGGCCACATTGTCCAGGTCGTCTACTTTCAGAGCCAGTTTCAGTTCCATTTTGTCCTCCTGTGTCATTACGTTTATGCTTTGTTTTTATTATATATCCCTCTTTGACAACAGTCAATTGCAGTAAGCTAATAAAAGGTTTTTGTGTACAGTGCGGCAAAGGTCTGCTCCGCCTTTGTCTTTATGCGGTATATCTGGCTGCGCTCCACATTCAGCTTTTCGTTGAGTATCTCTATATAGTCATCACTGCGCCGCACATAAAAATGCCACAGCACCCGGCGCTGCCTTGGTGGCATACAGTCCAGGCATACCTCCACATCTTCCATATATCTGCGGTTTTCCTCTGCCACTTTTTCCAGCTCGTCAATCCGGTGCTGCTCCATGCCTTTGTCGTGGTCTTTTTCGGCGGCAGCCAGGCGGCGGCTGTGATGCTCCAGCCTTGTCTGTATAAACTGCTGCTCCAGCCTGATTTCACCGTACTTTTTCAGACTGATTATCACTTCCTCTTTTGTCATCTGTACACCTCCATTATCACAAATTGTGAGTATATTATAGACATATTATCACAGTTTGTCAATAGATTTTGATGAAAATAACAACTATAAGTTGTAAAATAAAGTTATCACAGATTGTTGCAATTATCACACAATGTGATAAAATGTAAACAGAAGGATGTGTTTTTATGAAAAATCTTGCGGCCCTCAGAAAGAAAAAAGGCCTTACCCAGGCCCGGTTTTCCCGTATGTTCGGGGTGTCCACCAGCACTGTGGCAATGTGGGAAACCGGTCACCGCAAGCCGGACCGGCATACAATTATCCGCCTGTGCGAATTTTTTGCCGTCAGCTTTGAAGAGCTGATGGGCACACCTGTGCAGTATGCAGAGGTGGCGGAGAATATTCCCGTGCCGGTGGTAGGCTGTGTACAGGGCGGTCTGCCTTCCACAGCACTGGAAAATATAAAGGGTTACCGGCTGGTAAACCGGCAACTGGCCGAAAAAGGGGAGCTTTTCGCCCTGGAGGTAAAAGGGCACAGCATGGAGCCGAAAATGAGCCCCGGGGACACAATTATTGTACGCCGCGCCTCCACGGCAGAAAACGGCCGGACAGTTGTTGTGCTGGTGGGCAGGGAAGAAGCCACTGTGAAAAAGATAATGTACCACAAAGACGGCATCACCCTCGTGCCCACAAACCCGGACTATATGCCTATCTACTACACCCGGCAGGAATGCCGGCAGCTGCCGGTCACTGTGATAGGTGTGGTGGTGGAACTGCGCTGCAGATATGAATAAAATCTGCGGAAGATGGAACTGATATGCCCGGTGTGGCATACAGAAATATGCTCATTAAAATATAAGGATATGAGAGTATACAGGCATATATGAATTAATGAATATTGAGTTTATATGAAAGGAAAAATTATGGCAAAGTTTACAGATATTCTGCTTACAACCGATTACGACCGCACCCTCACAGCTCCGGATGCCACTATTCCGCAGGCAAATCTGGAGGCAATTCGCTGGTTTATTGAAAAGGGCGGTGCTTTCACTGTGAACACCGGCAGGACAGTGGCTTCATCCCGGTGCTTTATAGGCCGCGTGCCGGTAAATGCACCACTGCTGCTGTACAACGGTTCTGCCGCTTATAACCCGGACACAGAGGATTTTCTTTTTGTCCATGAAATAGACCTGGACTGGAAAGAGGTAAAAAACAGAATCCGGGAAAAATTCCCGGAACTGCTGTTTGAATACCAGGGGGCAAAGGCCCACTATATTTTCCGCCCGCACCCGGTGTGGCCGGATTTCTGCCGGAAAAACGGAATACCCCGGGCCTATGCCACAGAAGAGGATGATATCGGCCCCTTTCTGAAATTCTGTGTCTATTACAAAATTGCAGACACCACAATCGACCATTTCTTCAACGGTACAGCGGAAGAAATTGCGTTTATGGACAGGGTGGAAAAATGGCTGACAGAGGACTTTGGGGACAAATGCGCCATAACCCGCAGTGCAGACCTGTATATTGATGTGCAGCCCAAAAACGTCAGCAAAGGGGAAAGTGCCCTGCGCCTGAAAGAGATACTGGGCAGGAAAATACTGGTGTGCATAGGGGATGCAGAGAATGATATACCTATGCTGAAGGATGCGGATTACGCCTTCTGCCCGGCAGATGCATCGGTGAAAGACCATTTTGCAAATGTGTGCAGCTGCAGTGAAGGTGCAGTGGCAGACCTGATTTACAATGTTATCCCAAAACTGTGACAGAGCGGCATATATCCTGCAGAACACAGGGCAGTGTACAGAAAATTTATATAACCGGAGCCGGCGGCACAGCCGCGGACGTTTTATAACACAATAAAAAAGGAAGCAGAATTTCTGCTTCCTTTTAATTTTATTATCCGTTTTATTATTCGTTTGAATAGTTGTCAAAGTAACCCTGGATAAAGATAACAGGTGTGCCTTTGTCGCCGGAGCCGGATGTAAGGTCACACAGAGAGCCGATAAGGTCTGTCAGCTGTCTTGGTGTTGTGCCTTGGCTTTCCATAGAGCCCATCAGGTCCTTTTTCTTGTTTGCGATGTACTGTGTCATAGCATTACGCAGTTCTTCGCCCTTCATACCTGCAAACTGGTTGTCTGCCAGATATTTCAGTTTCAGTTCGTTTGGCAGGCCAACAAGACCGTCTGTGAAGCCAGGTGAAACAACAGGGTCAGCCAGTTCCCAGATTTTGCCCTGTGGGTCTTTGAATGCGCCGTCACCGTAAACCATGCATTCCAGCTTTTTGCCTGTTGCTTTCAGCAGTGCTGCCTGCAGGTCTGTAACAAATTTTTCGCAGTCACGTGGGAACAGTTTTACCTTTTCTTCTGTGGCTTTGTTGGAGCCCAGCAGACCGTACATTTCGTTGTAGCCGCTGCCGTCTATGGATTCTGTCATCAGTTCGTCCAGACCGTATACTTTTTCTGCACCTGCAGCTTTCAGCAGACGTTTGGAACGTGCGCGGGAGTGAATGTCTGCGCAGATAACGCTCTTTGTATATGACAGGATATCTGTTGCTCTGTTTGCAAAGATAACTTCACATTCACAGTTTTCTGCCAGAATCAGTTCTTTGTAATATGCAACATAGTCCACTTTTGTGAATGGGTGCACATTTTCACCAAACAGTTCTCTGTATTTTGCTTCGTCCAGTATTGTGGACCATGGGTTTATGCCCTTTTCGTCCAGCTGGTCAAGGCTTACCAGATGGTTGCCCACTTCGTCAGACGGGTAGGACAGCATCAGCACAATTTTCTTTGCACCTCTGGCAATACCCTTCAGTACGATGGAGAAACGGTTTCTGGACAGAATCGGGAAAATCAGACCGATTGTGTCATCGCCGAATTTCCGGCTCACATCCTTGGCTATATCGTCACAGGTGATGTAGTTGCCCTGTGCTCTTGCCACAACTGCTTCAGTTACACCAACGATATCTCTGTCGTGTACTGTGATGTTTTCTTCTTCAAAAGCCTCCAGCAGGCTCTGTACTGTAATATCAACCAGGTTGTCACCTTCAACGATGATAGGTGTTCTGATACCTCTGGAAACTGCGCCAATAGT